>CBJNAS010000062.1:0-13323 GCA_966434565.1 uncultured Phenylobacterium sp. | reverse complement strand
GCGCTCACCCCCGCCGAGCAGGCCCGCGCCCTCCGACCGGCGCCACCTGGCCGGCGCAAGGTGGTGCTGGCGACCTCCATCGCCTAGACCAGCCTCACCATCGAGGGCGTGCGCGTGGTGGTCGACGCAGGCCTCGCGCGGGTCCCGCGCTTCGATCCCGCGAGCGGGCTGACCCGGCTCGCCACCGTGCGCGTCAGCCGCGCCGCCGCCGACCAGCGCCGCGGCCGCGCCGGGCGCACCGGTCCGGGCGTGTGCTACCGCCTGTGGGACGAGGCTGAGACCCGCGCCCTGCCGGCCTTCGCCGCTCCGGAGATCCTGGAGGCCGACCTCTCGGGGCTGGCGCTGGACCTGGCCCGCTGGGGCGCGGCCGATCCGGCGCAGCTCGCCTTCCTCGATCCCCCGCCGCCGGCGGCCTTCCGCGAGGCGCGCAGCCTGCTCGCGCGGCTGGAGGCGCTGGACGAAAAGGGCGTGCTGACCCCGCACGGCCGGGCGCTCGCCGACATGCCGCTGCCGCCGCGCCTGGCGCACATGGTGCTGATTGCGGCGCAGTCGGGCCAGGCGCGGCGGGCGGCCCGCATCGCCGTCCTGATCACCGAGCGCGGCCTGGGCGGGCGCGACGCCGACCTGCGCCATCGCCTGGAGGCGCTCGAGCGCGACCGCTCGCCCCGCGCCCGCGACGCCCGCGCGCTCGCCGACCGTTGGGCGGGGTTGTCGGGCCAAACGCCCCCTCCGTCTCGGCGCCAAGATGCTCCCCCGCCTGCGGGGGAGCTGTCGGCGAAGCCGACTGAGGGGGCGTTCGTCTCCACCCTGTCCGACGGCCTGCTGCTCGCCTTCGCCTACCCGGAGCGGATCGCCCGCGCCCGCGGGCCGGCCGGCGAGTTCCAGCTGGTCAGCGGGCGGGGCGCCTTCGTCGAGCCTACCGACGCCCTGGCGCGCGAGACCTGGCTGGCCGTCGCCGAGCTGGGCGGCGGCGAGCGGCGCGACCGCATCCTGCTCGCCGCGCCGCTCGAAGAAACGGAGCTGCTGGAGGCGTTCGCAGCCCAGCTGGAGACGGAGGAGCGGCTGGAGGAAAGCAGCGGCGGCCGTCTGCGGGTCAAGCGCGTCACCCGTTTGGGCCGGCTCGCGCTGCGCGAGCAGGTCGACGACAATCCCGATCCGGCCCTGATCGCCCACGCCCTGGCCGAGCGCGTGCGCCGCGAAGGCGTGGGCCTGCTGCCCTGGGGCGAGGCCGCACGGGGGCTGCGCGAGCGGGCAGGCTTCCTGCGCCGGTTCGACGACAGCTGGCCGGACCTGTCCGATGCGGCGCTGGCCGAGCGCCTGGACGAATGGCTGACGCCGCTGCTGAGCGGCGTGCGCGCGCTGTCGGCGCTGAGGCCCGAGGCGCTGGACGGCGCGCTCAGGACCCTGGTCCCGTGGGAGCGCCAGCGCGCCCTGGACGTCGAGGCGCCCGCCCGCTGGACCGCGCCCACCGGCAACAGCTTCGTCATCGACTATGCCGCCGACGGCGGACCGCGGGTCGAGGTCCGGGTGCAGGAGGTCTATGGCCTGGCGGAGCATCCGGCGGTCGCCGGCGGCCGTGTCCCGCTGACGCTGGCGCTGCTGTCGCCGGCGCACCGGCCGATCCAGACCACCAGGGACCTGCCGGGATTCTGGCGGGGCTCCTGGAAGGACGTCCGCTCCGAGATGCGCGGCCGCTACCCTAAGCACGTCTGGCCCGAGGACCCGGCCGCCGCGGCCCCCACCACGCGGGCCAAGCCGCGCGGGGCCTGAGCTCGCCAGGGCCCCGCTTCAGTCGCATTTGGGAGCCCTTCTGCTGCGTGGGGGTTTTCCAGCGGACACGTCCGGAGAACGGAGCTTCCCATGAGACGCTTGCTCATGACCGGTCTTGCGACGACGGCCGCGCTCGCAGCCTTCTCGGCCGCGGCGCCCGTGGCCGCCCAACCCTATGGCTACTATTCCGATGGCCGCGATCCCTGCCAGCAGAAGCAGCACAACAACGGCACGGCCGGAGCCCTGATCGGCGGCGCGGCCGGCGCTGCGCTGGGCAACAGCGTCTCGCGCGGCGGCGGCCGGACAGGCGGCACAATCATCGGCGGCGTCGCCGGCGCGGTGATCGGCAACAACATCGGCCGCAGCTCGGCGAAGGGTTCCGACACCTGCCGCTACAGCGACGAGCCGCCGCCCCCGCCGCCCAGCAGCTACTATTCGCCGGGCTACGATCCCCGGTACGGCTACAACAACCGTTATCAGCAGCCCTATGGCCAGCCCTACTACGGCCAGCCCTATTCCAGCCAACCCGGCTACGGGCGCGACGACGACGATGACGACGACGGCTATTGATCGCGCAGCTCAGCCCGTCGCCGCATAGATCATGATGCCGGTCGCGACCGAGAGGTTGAGGCTGTCGGCGCGGCCGCGCATCGGGATCTTCACCGCCACGTCGCAAAGCGCCGCCATCTCCGGCGGCAGGCCCTGCTGTTCGTTGCCCATCAGGATCATCGCCGGCTTCTGGTAGTCGGCGGCCCGATGGTCGACCGTGGCGCTGAGCAGGGCGCCCACCAGGGAGCCGGGCCAGTGCTCGATCCAGGCGGCGAACTCCGCCTCGCTCGCGCGCGTCAGCGGCACGGCGAAGATCGAGCCCATGGTCGCCCGCACCGCCTCCACCGAATAGGGATCGCAGCACTCGCCCACCAGGATCACCCCGCCGCAGCCGGCGGCGTCGGCGGTGCGCACGATGGTCCCGAGGTTGCCCGGGTCGCGCACCCGGTGCAGGGCGACGAAGCAGGGGGCGTGCTGGGGAATGACCTCGTCGAGCGGCCGGTAGCGCTGGGCGAAGACGCCGACCACCGCCTGCGGATTGTCGCGGCGGGAGACCTTGGCGAGGATGTCCTGGGTGACCTCGATCACCTCGCCGCGGGCCGCCTGGGTGGCGGCCATGGCCTGCTTCAGCAGCGGATGGTCGCCGGCGTCGCGGCCGTACAGCAGGATCCGCGGCGCATGGCCAGTCTCCACGCCCTCGGTGACGTTCTTCAGGCCCTCGGCGACGAACAGGCCGCTCTCGTCGCGTTCCTTGCGCAGGTGCAGGGCGCGCACCGCCTTGACGGTCGGGTTGGCGAGGGAGGTGACGACGCGGGCGGTCATGCGCTCCACCGCGCGTAGAAGCTCATGCCGATCTGGCGCTCGCCGGCCTCCTCGACCAGGGCGAGCTCGCCCCACTCGATGCGCCCGCCGCGGCCTTTCAGCGCCTCGGCCAGCAGGCCGGACAGCGCCGCCCCGGAGATCCGCTCGGCGTAGGCGTTGAGCACCAGGAAGCCCGCACCCTCCGACAGCAGCTCGGCGCAGAGCCGGGCGAGCTCGGGGAGGTCCTCGAACAGGCGCCAGACCTCGCCGCCCGGCCCGCGGCCGTATTTCGGCGGATCGAGAATGATTCCCTCATAGCGCGAGCCGCGGCGAGCCTCGCGCTGCACGTACTTGCGCGCGTCCTCGGTGATCCAGCGGATCGGCCGCTCGGCGAGGCCGGAGAGCTCGGCGTTCTCCCGCGCCCAGCCCACCGCCTTCTTCGAGGCGTCGACGTGGGTGACCGCCGCTCCCGCCGCGGCCATGACCAGGCTCGCCACGCCGGTATAGCCGAACAGATTCAGCACCCGCGGCTGGCCGCCGAGCGCGCGCACGCGGGCGTCGAGCCAGGCCCAGTTGGCCGCCTGCTCGGGGAAGAAGGCCAGGTGACGGAAGGCCGTGAAGCGGCCGTGGAACCTCACGCCGCCCCAGGCGAGCGGCCAGGCCTCTTTCGGCTGTCCGCGGAAGCGCCAGCGGCCGGCGTCCTCCTCGTCGGCGGGATCGAACACGGCGTCGGCCTGCGCCCAGGCGTGGTCTGGCAGGCGTGGCGTCCACAGGCACTGCGGCTCGGGCCGAACCACGGTGTGGCGGCCGTAGCGTTCGAGCTTGCGTCCCGCACCGCTGTCGAGCAGGGCATAGTCGGGCCAGCCCAGGGTGCGCATCACGCCGGGGGCGTCGGCTGTCTGCGGGTCGCGCGCGGTCATCGCGCGCGCCTTACGCGCTCGGCGCAGGTCACGTCCAGCTTTCCGGAAGCTGCTCACCCATCGGGGGGGTTGCCAGACGCGCCAATTTTGCGATCGTGCAACGATGTTTCCAAGTGGGTGTGTTTTGCTGTGAGTGTCGAGAGTTCCCCTGCGAAGCGAAGGTCGGTGCGCAAGGCGAAGGGCGACGGTCACCTGCGGCGTGGCGAGATTCTCGACGCCGCCGAGCGGATCTTCATCGCCGAGGGCTACGAGGGCGCGACGATTCGCAAGATCGCCGACGAGGTCGGCCTCTCCGCCACCGCCCTTTACATGCACTTCCCCGACAAGGCCTGCATCCTCGGCGAGATCTGCCGCCGCACCCTGGAAAATCTCCTGGCGCGCAACCAGGAGCTTGCCGCCAAGCCGGTGGATGCGGTGACGCGCGTGCGGATGATGCTGGAGGCCTACATGCGCTGGGGCCTTGCCCATCCCAACGCCTATCAGCTGGTCTATTCGGCGCCGCGCACCGCCTCGACCCAGCCCTGGCCGCAGGACATGCTGGACCTGTCCGTCCAGTGCTTCGAGATGTTCGCCGACGTGGTGCGCGAGATCGCCGCCGAGGGCCGGCTGCGCGCGGGCAGGGCGGATTCCGCGGCCCAGGCCTTCTGGATGGGCTGCCATGGCGTCGTGGCCCTGCTCTGCGCCCGGCCGAAGTTCGCCTGGGCCGAGACCGAGGAACTGATCGCGGTGACGCTGGAAGGGCTGATGAGCGGGCTGATCGCGGATTGATGCCAGATGATCCGCTAAGCGGCTGTTCTCAGCTCCCGGCCGCCATCGTGCTCGTCGCCACCGCGCGGAGATAGGTGTAGGCGCCGCGCGCCAGGTCGGCGCTCAGCGTCACCTGGGCGGAGCCGCCGTTCAGCTTGGCGCGGTAGATCTGCATGCCCTCCAGCACGCGCATGACGTAGTTGCGGGTCTCGGAAAAGGGAATGCACTCGATGAAGTCGATCGGGTCTGTCGCGCTGCCGCGCGGATCGCCGCAGTAGCTGGACCACTGGGTCGGGCGGCCGGGGCCGGCGTTGTAGGCGGCCACCGCCATCACGTAGGAGCCGGAGAACTGGCTCACCAGCTGGCCCAGGAAGGTCGAGCCCAGGCGCATGTTGTAGTCGGGGTCGTCCAGCCGCGAGGAGGAGTAGTCGTAGCCGTTGCGGCGCGCGATGATCGCCGCGGTGGCCGGCATCAGCTGCATCATGCCGCGCGCGCCGACGGGGGAGCGGACGAAGGGGTCGAAGCCGCTCTCCTGGCGGGTGATGGCCAGCACCAGGGCCGGCTCCGGCGCGCCCGCGGCGACCGGCGGCGTGCGGAAGGGATAGGCGCGCTGCGGCAGGATGAACCCGCGCTGGGCCGCGCCGCGGGCCACCTTCATCGAGGTGTCCTGCTCGCCGTAGCCGCGCACCAGGTCGATCAGCAGCGCCTCGTCCGCCGCGGTCGGCAGCACATCGTCGAGGGCGCAGACGAAGGTGCGGAACAGGTCGCGCTGGCCCTCGTCGTGCAGCAGGCGCGCGCCCTGGATCACGTCGCTGGATTCGAAGCGGGCGCGGTCGCCGGGGGAGAGATCCGGATCCTGAGCGAGCACCAGCCGCTGGCCGACCTTCTCCGCAGAAAGCTGGCCGTAGAAGGTGGTGATGTGCTGGGCGCCGGCCTGGTAGAAGCCCTGGGCGCCCGCGCGGTCTCCGCGCGCCTCGGCGGCCCGGCCCTGCCAGTAGAGGGCGCGGGCGCGGGTGATCGGCGAGGCGCCGACCCGGTCGATGACGGCGAAGTGGCGCTGGGCGCGCTCCGGATCCTTCAACCGCGTGAGCGCGATCCAGCCGGCGTAGAACTCCGCCTCCGCCGCCTGCGGACCGAAGGTGAAGCCGCCGTCGGCGGCCGCCTGGTACGCGCCTTTGGAATCGCCGGTCTTGAGCGCGGCCAGGACCATCTGGTGGCGCTCGTCCCAGACGCGCTCGGCCTGGTCGGGCGTGTAGATGGCGTTCGGAAAATAGGGCAGCTGGGCGACCGCCATCTCGGTCAGGTTGTGACGGCGCAGGTAGGCCGCGCGCTCGAAAGCCACGCCAGGGCTCTGCGCCAGCGCCGGGGCCAGGCCGTTCACCAGGGTGAGGGCGTCGGCGGAATTGTTGCGCAGGGCGATTCGCGCGTAGGCGGCCTGCTGCTGATCCGGCGCCAGCAGCGCGATCATGTCGCGCGCCGCGGGCCCCTGGCTGCCGTACAGCAGGACGTCGGCGCGGGCGGCGTGGTCGTCCTGGGTGAGCACGTCGCCGAAGCGCGCCAGCATGATCCGCTGGACGTCGGCTTCGAAGCTCCTGGTGCGCCACCAGCGCTTGATCAGGGCGGCGGCCTGCTGCGGCTGGCCGAGGTAGCGCCAGGACTGGGCGAGCGCCATGGCGCCCTGGGGCGTGGAAGGCTCCAGGCCGTCGAACCAGGCGACGATCTGCTTGGGCGACATGCCCGAGCTCTCGATCAGCTTCTCGGCGGCGGCCTGGCGCTTGGCCGGATGCGGCCAGGCCATCAGCTCGCGCCGCGCCTGGTCGACCTCGGCGAAGGCCAGCGAATCACCGTTCAGGTCGACGAGCGTCCACGTGGCGGTCTTGCGCGCCGCCCGGTCATCGATCTGCGAGATCGCCGCGCGCGCGCCGTTCACGTCGCCCCGGCGCGCCGATTCGATGGCCTGGCGGAAGTTGGCGAAATCCTGGGGCGACAGGGGCTGGCGCACCGTCTGCTGGCTCGCCTCCACCGGCGCGTCGGCGGCCGGCTGAGCGGCCTCCCGCTGTTGCAGGAGCGCGCCGATGGCGTCCATCTGCTGAGCCTGCGCCACCGCCCCGGACAACAGGACCACGCCGGCCAGAAGCAGCGATTTTCGGGCCTTGGCGTACAACTCTCGCCCCCTCGTCACTGCGGACAGGCATACGGGCGTTGCGGGTGCAACTCACCCTCCATATTGTCGCGCCAATCCTTATCGTCGCCTCAACAAGCGATTAATCACGGCAATTTGCGCATCATGTCCGAGCCTTTGTTCAGGGGCGTCCTCCCGGCGCTCGTCACGCCGTTCCGCGACGGCGCCGTCGACGAGGAGGCGTTCATTCGCCTCGTCGAACGTCAGATCACGGGCGGGGTCCACGGCCTGGTGCCGGTGGGCACCACGGGGGAGACCTCGACCCTGTCCCACGAGGAGCATCGCCGGGTGGTCGAGATCTGCGTCTCGGTCGCCGGCGGCCGCTTGCCGGTGATCGCCGGCGCGGGCTCCAACTCCACCGACGAGGCGATCGAGCTGGTGCGCCACGCCAAGACCATCGGCGCCGACGCCGCCCTGGTGGTCACCCCCTACTACAACCGGCCGAGCCAGGAGGGGCTATACGCGCATTACAAGGCGATCAACGACGCCGTCGAGCTGCCGGTCCTGGTCTACAACGTGCCCTCGCGGACCAGCGTGGACATCGCCAACGAGACCCTGGCCCGGCTTGCCGAGCTGCCGAACATCGTGGGCGTCAAGGACGCCACGGGCGACCTGCCGCGCGCCAGCCTGCAGCGGCTGATGTGCGGTGAGGATTGGGTCATGCTCTCCGGCGACGACCCCAGCGCGCTCGGCTACATGGCCCATGGCGGCCACGGCTGCATCTCGGTGACCTCGAATGTCGCGCCGGAACAGACCTCGGCCTTCTACAATTCGGTGCTGCGCGGTGACTGGGCCGCAGCCCTGGTCCAGCAGGACCGGCTGATTCGCCTGCACCGGGCGCTGTTCACCGACGCCTCGCCCGCGCCGACCAAGTTCGCCCTGGCCCAGCTGGGCCTCTCGACCGACGATGTGCGCCTGCCGCTGGTGAAGGCCTCAGAAGCCTCGCGCGCCGAGGTGCTGGCGGCGATGCGCGACGCAGGCGTGGCCTGAGCAGGTCGGGCGTCAGATGGTCGGTAAGTTGATCGCGGAGAATCGCCGGGCGCGGTTCGACTATTTCCTGGAGCAGACCTTCGAGGCGGGGCTGGCGCTCACCGGCTCGGAGGTCAAGTCGCTGCGCAACGGCCGCGCCAACATCGCCGAATCCTATGCGGCGGTGGAGGGCGGCCAGATCGTGCTGCTGAACGCCGACATCCCGCCCTACGCCCAGGCCAACCGCTTCAACCACGAGCCGCGCCGTCCGCGGAAGCTGCTGCTGCACCGCAAGGAGATCGCGCGGCTGATCGGCGCGGTCCAGAAGGAGGGGCGCACGCTGGTGCCCACCAAGCTCTACTGGAGCGACAAGGGCATGGCCAAGCTGGAGATCGCGCTGGCCAAGGGCAAGAAGGCGCACGACAAGCGCGAGGCCGCCGCCGAGCGCGACTGGCAGCGCGACAAGGCCCGGCTGATGCGGGATCTCGGTTAGATCAGCTCCCGCCGCCCAGCAGGCGGTCCAGGCCCGCCTGGTAGTTGGCGATCTCGGCGGTAAGATAGGCGGGCACGGCGCCCGACGAGCTGTTCGCCTTGGCCGCGGCTTCCGAGGCCAGCGTCGGCGGATTGGCCAGGTCCTGGTAGGCCCGCTGCACCGTCCACATGGCCGCCGAGAGCGCAGTGGCGGCCGCCTGGGCCTTGGCGGGCGAGTCGATGGCGAGCATGGAGGGCAGGTTCAGGCCGTAGCTGCGCGCCTGGCTGGGGTCGGTAAGCCCGTTCTGCACGGTCTTGACGGTGCGGACGATGCCCGCCTGCAGGCCTAGCGCGGCCAGCACGTCGCTTCCCGAGCTCGCCGGGTCCTGGGTCGCGGATCGGGCGTCCAGCTCAAGATAGGCGGAGGTCGAGGCCGAGGCGATCTGCAGCTTGCTGCCGGAGCCGGAGGGAACCACCGTCGCCTTGGCCGCGTAGCCCACGGCGTTGTTGATCTTGTCGACCAGGCTGGCCACGGTGTCCTTGGCGGTGATGGTGATCTGGGTCTGCGCCCCGCCTGGCGCGGTGCGGACGTAGAAGGAATCGCCCGCCTTGATCGAGGTGTTGGCGACGATCAGGTCCGACCGGGCGGCGTTGATCGCGCCTTGCGGCAGGCCCAGCAGGTCGAGCGCCGAGGCGCCGGTGGTCCCCACCGCGATCGAGGCTGGCGCAGCCTGGCCGTTCGCCCCGGCGAGCCTGGCGGAATAGCCGACCGCCCCCGTGCCGGCGGCGACGCTGGCGACGAAGCCCTCTGTCGCGCCGGCGGCGTCGATGCTGTGCGGGTCGTTGGCGATGGTCCCGGTGACATAGGCCTGGCCGCCCGCGAAGGCGAAGCCGGTCGCCTTCTCGGTCGCGCCGGCGGTCCCGAGATAGGTCACGCTGTCGCCGGCGGCGGGCGAGAGCGCGGTCGTCAGGTTGGCGACGAAGGCGTCGCCTTCGCCGGCGTAGCCTTGGGCGACGGTCGAGACGTTCAGGCTGCCGGCGCTGACGTCGCCGGCCACCGCCACCTGGCCGTTCTGCACGCCGATCCCCACCACGCTGTCGGCGACGCCCAGATCGCGCACGGCGCCGGGCGTGGGCGGCGCGCCTCCGTTCAGGGTGAAGCTGCGCACCACCGCATGGCCGTTCTCCAGACCCGCGGTGTAAAGCGCGCCGGTGGCCTGGTCGTAGGCGAGACCCGCCGAGCTGTTCTCGCCGGCGGAGCCGAACTGGCGGGTGAAGGTCTGGGTCCCGTCGGCCTTGAAGCCCTGGATGAACTCGTCGGTGGATCCGTGCGGGACCTGGCCGCCGACCGAGCCGGTGGTCGAGCCCGACAGATAGACCGAGCCGTCCGCCCCGATCGCCACGCCCGAGGCGGTCGAGGTCCCGCCTACGGCAGGCGCGGTCTGGCTCCAGGCCGGGGCGCCGTCGGGGCCGAACACCTGGACGAAGGCCTGGGTGGTGGCGGCCTTGGCGCCGCTGGCGGGCGTTGTGTCGGTCCCGGCGACCGCCACGGTTCCGTCCGCGCCCACGGCCAGGCCGTAGCCGCTGGCGTCGGGCCCCTGCGACAGCATCTTGGCATAGACCATCTGGCCGGCGGAATCGTACTTCATCAGGGCCAACCCCTGCAGGCCCGGCGTCGGCGCGCCGTTCACCGCGCCTTGCGCATCCGCCAGCAGATAGAGCGAGCCGTCCGGGCCGGTGGCGCTCGCCCGCACGCCGCTCACCCCGTCCGGCAGGGCATTGGCGAACACCCCGCCCTGCGGGAGGTTGTCGCCGCTGGCGGTGGGGAAGGGGCCGGTGGGCGGCGCGCCCACCGCGGCGTTCGGCGTGTCCAGCTTGACCAGCTGCTCGCCTGTGGGGGTCTTGCTCGTCCCGCCGCCGGCGCCCAGGGTCGTCGCGCCGCCGGTCGCCTGGGTGACGTAGACCGCCGCGGCGGTGGAGGCCGCGGAGAAGCTGACCGTCTCGCTGGACGCGCCGCTGACGGTGAAGCCCCACTGTGGCTTGCCCGGGGTGGTGACGCCGCCGGTGGCGGTCGCCGGCGTGGTTCCGAGCTTGGTCACGCCGAACTGGGTGACCGCGCCCGCCGCCCGCAGCTGGGAATTGATGTAGGCGGCCACCGCATCCATCGTCCTGGGAGTCGAGCCCATGGCCGAGAGATCGATGTCCACCGTCTTCGGCTGGGTGGCGTACTTGTCCTGCAGGGTGATGGTGAATTGGACCGAGCCCTGGAAGCCGGCGACCGGGCTGGCGACGTCGCCGGTCGCCACCACCCCGGTGGTGTAGGCGCCGCCGGTCGTCGCGCTGGCGATGGCGACGCCGGAGGTCTCCTGCGCGTTCACCTGGCCGCCGGTCAGGTTGAAGCCTTTGAAGGCGTCGGATGCCAGGAACGACTGCAACTCGCTCCAGCCGGCGCTGAACGCCGCCTGCAGCTGGCTGGTCGAATAGGGGCCGGCGCTCGCCGGGGCGCCGGTCGCGGCCTCCTGCTGGGCGGCGGTCTGGGCGAGGTCGTTCAGGGTGTTCAGGCCCTGGTAGAGGGCGAACAGGTTCTTGTAGTCGCCGGCCGAAGCGCCGGCAGGCGCGTCCAGGGTGGCCGCGCTCGAATCGATCCGCGGCGCGCCGCCCACCGCCTTGCGCACGGCTTCGCTTAAGCTGGTCGCGGCGGTGGCGCTGTTCCAGGGCGCCGTGGGCGCGGTCGCGCCCGCGGAGGCGTCGGTGCTGGCGCCGGTGAGACCTTCCTTGGCCTGCAGGTCGGAAAGGATCGCGTCGGAATAGTCGGTGGTCGCCGTGGGGTCGGCGGCGCCGCTCAGCAGGGTGAGCGCGGTCTGGCCGTTGAACAGGCTGACCAGCGACGAATTAGTGACGGAGCCGACCATCGAACCCAACCCAAGGCGTGCGCCTGCAAGGGTGGGTTGCCTCCGTTAATTTCTGCTCAATGGTTGAGGTTATGGAGGGAGGGCCTGACGCCCAGATATGACGTCTTCCGCTCGTCCCCTCGAAAGGGTCCCCGCTTTCGCGGGGATGACCGGATGAAGAGAAGTGTCGCGGCTTGAGAGCCAACTCGGGTAAAGCCGTAATCTATTCGTTGATCAACGCCTTCGCCCGCGCGAAAACCGCCTCGAACATCTCCGCCGTCAGTCGCCCCGTGTTCGTGTTCAGCCGCGAGCAGTGATAGCTGTTCAGCACGGTGTAGGGCCCGGCCTGGAACTCCGAGCCGTGGCCGGCGACGCCCGCCGACGCCTTCAGGCCGAGCGCGCGCAGGACGTTGCGGCGCGAGACGTCGCCCAGGGTGACGATCACCTTCAGCCGGGGCAGGGCCGCGATGCGCGCCGCCAGAAACGGGCGGCAGTTGGCCTCCTCCGCGGTTTCCGGCTTGTTGCCCGGCGGGGCGCAGCGCACGGCGTTGGAGATCATGCAGTCGACCAGGGCCAGGTCGTCGTCCGGCCTAGCCGCGTAGCGGCCGGTCGCGAAGCCCAGCTTGAGCAGGGTCTCGTAGAGCAGCACCCCGGCGAAGTCGCCGGTGAACGGCCGGCCGGTGCGGTTGGCGCCGGCGCGGCCGGGCGCCAAACCCACCACCAGGAGCTGCGCCCCGGGGTCGCCGAACGAGGGCGCCGGTCCGTTGAACCAGTCCGGGTGGGCGGCGCGGTTGGCCTGGCGGTAGGCCACCAGCCTCGGGCAGAGCGGGCAGTCCCTGTGCGGCTCGGCCCGCGCGGGTTCAGGCGTCGGCATCGGCCTCGCCGTTGCGGGCCTCGGTGATGAAGCGCGGCAGCCGGCTCGGGCGGCCGATGATGTCCGACAGGTCCGCAAGGTCAACGAAGGCGTCGGCCTGGCGGCGCAGCTCGTCGGCGATCATCGGCGGCTGCGACTTGACGGTGGAGATCACCGTCACGCGCGCGCCGCGCCGTTGCACGGCCTGCAGCAGCGCGCGGAAGTCGCCGTCGCCGGAGAACAGCACGAGGTGGTCGCAGCCGGCGGCGGTCATCTCCATCATGTCGACGGCGATCTCGACGTCCATGTCGCCGCGCCAGCGCTTGCGGCCCTGGCTGTCGGTGAACTCGCGCGCCGGCTTCGTCACCAGGCGGTAGCCGTTGTAGTCCAGCCAGTCGACCAGCGGCCGAAGCGGCGTGTACTCCTGGTCATCGACCAGCGTGGTGTAATAATAGGCCCGCACCAGGACGCCGCGTTTGCGGAACTCTTCCAGGAGCTTGCGGTAGTCGATGTCGAATCCCAGCGCCTTGGCCACCGAGTAGAGATTGGCTCCATCGATGAACAGCGCCAGCCGATCCGTAGGGTAGAAGGTCATTCGGTCAGAGATTCCATATCCCGGCGGCGTCGACCTCGACGCGGCGATCGTCGTGGCCCTCGGCAGCAACCTTGCCGGAGCCTACCCCTCGTCGGAAGCGCTCCTGGAGGCGGCCCTGGCGCGCTTTCCCGAGGCAGGACTGCGCGTGCTGAAGCGATCCGGCTGGTGGCGCTCCGCCGCCTGGCCGGACCCTCAGGGGCCTGAGTACCGCAATGGAATCGCCCTTGTCGAGGCGAGCGAGGCGCCCGAGCTTGTCCTGGCCGGACTTTTTGCGCTCGAGGCCGCCTTCGGCCGCGGACGGGATCGAGCGAACGGTCCCCGCACGCTCGACCTCGACCTGATCGCCTATCGGCGATGCGTGATGGATCGGCCAGAGCTGGTTCTGCCGCATCCGCGGGCGCACGAGCGGCTGTTCGTCATGGGCCCCCTGGCCGAGATCGCCCCCGCCTGGCGCCATCCCGTGCTGGGGCGCACGGCGGCGGAGCTGGCCCGAGCGGCCCCGGTGGGTCGGGATGCGGCGCCGATTTCCCTTTCCTTCATGGGGAGGGACAGCCCGGCGAAGCCGGGCAGGGTGG
>CBJNAS010000061.1:0-13353 GCA_966434565.1 uncultured Phenylobacterium sp. | reverse complement strand
GCTCGCGCCGGAAACGCCCCCTCCGTCTCGCGCCTGCGGCGCGATCCACCTCCCCTGCTCCGCGGTGGAGGATCTGGGCGCAGATGCTCCCCCGCCTGCGGGGGAGCTGTCGCCGGAGGCGACTGAGGGGGCGTTCGACACCCCCTACCCCGTGGCCGCCGGCTGGGCCTGCGCCGCCGCCGGCCTGCCTCCAGCACAATCCCTCACCGCCTGGCTGCACGGCTTCGCCGCCAACCTCGTCAGCGTCGCCCTGCGCGCCATCCCGCTCGGCCAGTCCGCCGCCGTCGCCGTGCTGGCCGCCCTGGAGCCGGCCTTGCTCGCCACCGCCGAGCGCGGCGCCGCCAGCACGCTCGACGACCTCGGCGGCTGCGCCATCCTCTCCGACATCGCCGCCATGCGGCATGAAACCCTGCAACCGAGGCTCTTCATCTCATGAGATCGTCGAACGGCCCCTTGCGTGTCGGCGTCGGCGGCCCGGTTGGCGCCGGCAAGACCACCCTGATCGAGAAGCTCTGCAAGGCCATGCGCGGCCGCTGGAGCGTGGCGGTGGTGACCAACGACATCTACACCCAGGAAGACGCCCTGATCCTGAACCGCCTGCAGGCCCTGCCGGAGGACCGCATCCTCGGCGTCGAGACCGGCGGCTGCCCGCACACGGCGATCCGCGAAGACGCCTCGCTGAACCTCGCCGCCATCGCCGAGATGAACCGCCGCTTCCCCGAGCTCGAACTGATCTTCGTGGAATCCGGCGGCGACAACCTGGCCGCCACCTTCTCGCCGGACCTGGTGGACCTCAGCCTCTATGTGATCAGCGTCTGCCAGGGGGAGAAGATCCCGCGCAAGGGCGGGCCGGCGATCACCCGCTCGGACCTGCTGGTGGTCAACAAGACCGACCTCGCCCCGCACGTGGGCGCCGACCTCGCGATCATGCGCGCCGACACCGAGAAGGCCCGCGGGAACCGTCCCTATGTGTTCACCGACCTCACCCGCCTGCAGGGCGTGGACGAGGTGATCGCCTTCCTCATCGCCCAGGGCGGGCTGGAGGCCAGGCTGGCGATGGCGGGTTGAGGGCGGCTTGCCTCACACGTGGATCAGGTGGCTCACCGCCCCCGGCGTATCCTCCGCGGTCGAGCCCTGGCTCACCACCCGGCCGCGCTGCATGACCACGTAGCGGTCGGCGAAGCCCCAGGCGAAGTCGAGGTTCTGCTCGACGATGATGATGGCCACGCCCAGCTCGCTGCGGATCCGGCCCAGCACCTCCTGGATCTGCTGCACCACCGAGGGCTGGACGCCTTCCGTCGGCTCGTCGAGCAGCAGAAGCTGCGGCCGGCCGGCCAGCGCGCGGCCGATGGCCAGCTGTTGCTGCTCCCCGCCGCTGAGGAAGCCCGCGTGGCGCTTGGCGATCTGGCCGAGCTTGGGGAAGAGGTCGCCGATATAGTCGGGGATGGTCTTGCGGCCCGCCTCGGCGCGGCCGGTGAGCGCCGAGAGGCCGACCTGCAGGTTCTCCTCGACCGTCAGGTGCGGGAAGACGTGGCGGCCCTGGGGCACGAAGCCGATGCCGCGCCGGGCGCGCTGGTGCGCGCCCATGTCGCTGACCTTGTCGCCGTTCAGGAACACCTCGCCGCCGGAGAGCCGGTGCAGGCCCATGATGGTGCGCAGCAGCGTCGTCTTGCCCACCCCATTGCGGCCCAGCAGCGCCGTGGCCGCGCCCGGTTTCATGTCCAGGTCGACATCGAACAGCACCGGCGCCTTGCCGTAGGCGGCTGAGACCTGGCGCAGGTTGAGGAGCTCGGTCATCGGGTTGGCCGTCCCAGGTAGATGGAGGCGACGTCCGGGTCGCCCCGCACCTCGGCCAGCGAGCCCTGCCGGAACACCGCGCCCTGGTGCATCACCACCACATGGCCGCCCAGCTGCTCGACGAAGTCGATGTCGTGGTCGATGACCAGCACCGAATGGCGGCCGACCAGGCCGCGGATGATCTCCGCCGTGCGGCTGGATTCCGGCGCGCCCATGCCGGCGGTGGGTTCGTCCAGCAGCAGCAGCTCGCAGCCGGTGGCGACCACCATGCCGATCTCCAGCCACTGCTTCTCGCCGTGCGAGAGCTCGCCGGCCAGCGCCCCGCGCTGCTGCGAGAGGCCGACGAGCGCCAGCGTCTCCTCGGCGCGGGCGATGTCGGCGGCGGGCGCGCTCAGGCGGAAGCTCTTCAACCAGCCGCGGTCGCGCGCCGCGGCGATCAGCAGGTTGTCGAACACCGAGAGGCCCGTCAGCACGCCCGGCGTCTGGAACTTGCGACAGATCCCCCGCTCGACGATCCGGTGCTCGGGCAGGCGCGAGATGTCCTCGCCCCGGAAGACGACGCGCCCGGCGCTCGGATGCACCCGGCCGATGACCGCGTCGCACATGGTCGACTTGCCGGCGCCGTTCGGGCCGATGACCACGGTCAGCCCCCCGGCGGGCAGCGAAAGCTTCAGGCCGTTCAGCGCCTTGAAGCCGTCGTAGTCGACGGTGACGTCGTCGATCTCCAGCAGCGGCGCGGCGGCTGGCGCGGGCTCGGCGGCGATCTCGAGGGCGGCGAGGCTCATGGCGCGGGGCTCCCGGCAGGTTCGGCGGCGAGGTCCGCCGGTTTTGGCGGGACGGCGCGCGGCCGCAGCTGCGGGACCATCCCCGCCAGGCCCTTGGGCGCGACCGTGACGACCACGATGAACAGGCCGCCCAGGGCGTAGAGCCAGAAGGCCGGCAGGACGGTGGAGATCTTGTCTTTCGCGAAGTTGACCAGCAGCGCCCCGGCGATGGCGCCCGCCAGGCTGGCGCGACCGCCGACCGCGGTCCAGATGACCATCTCGATCGAGGGCGCGACCCCCACCAGGGCGGGCGAGATGACGCCGGCGTGCAGGGTGAAGAGCGCGCCGGAGATCCCGGCGAGCACCGCGGCCACGGTGAAGGCGGCCACCTTGTAGGGCGTCGGATCATAGCCCAGGAAGCGCACCCGGTTCGGCCCGTCGCGGGTGGCGCGCAGCATCTTGCCGAAGCGGGAGGCGAGCAGCAGGCGGCCCAGGACCAGGGCCGCGGCGACGATCGCCAGCGTGACCCAATAGAGGCCGTGCGCGGCGCCCGTGGAGGTGAGGTCGACGCCGAACAGGGTCTTGTAGTCGGTCAGGCCGTTGAAGCCGCCGGTGTAGGCCTGCTGGCTGATCAGCAGGGTGGCGAAGGCCAGCGCCAGCGCCTGGGTGATCAGCGCCACATAGACTCCGCCGATCCGCCGGCGGAACACCAGCCAGCCGAAGCCGGCGCCGGCGAGCCCCGGCAGCAACACCACGCCTGCGAGCGCCGCCGCGGGGGAGGCGAACGCCGACCACCACCATGGGAGCCTGGTGAGGCCGCTCCAGAGCATGAAGTCGGGCATGGTGTCGCCGCCGGAGAGCGCGGCGAGCTTCAGGTGCATCGCCAGCGCATAGCCGCCCAGGCCGAAGAAGACGCCCTGGCCCAGGCTGAGCACCCCGCCCTCCCCCCAGAGGATGACGAGGCCCATGGCCGTGAGCGAGAGCGCCAGGAAACGGCCGAGCAGATTGAGGTCGTAGGCGGAGAGCAGGAAGGGCGCGGCCGCGAAGACCAGCAGGAGGCCGCCGCTGGCGATCAGGAGGGCGCGGGTGCGGGTCATGGCGCCTCTCTCACGCGTCCAGGGCGCGGGTGCGGATGGCCACCACGCCCTGGGGCCGGAACTGCAGGAAGACGATGACGAAGACCAGCATCAGCACCTGGGCGAAGCTGACGTCGACGAAGGCCTGGGCCAGCGCCGAGAAGAGGCCGATGATCACCGCCGCGATGGTCGTGCCGGCGATGCTGCCCAGTCCGCCCATGATCACCACCAGGAAGGCCGGCACCACATAGCTCTGGCCGACGCTGGGGGTCACCGGCCCCAGGAGCGCCAGCACCACGCCCGCCAGTCCGGCCACCGCCGAGCCGAGGGCGAAGACCAGCATGTCGACCCCGCGCACGCTGACCCCCATGGCGGCGGCCGTGGGCCGGTCCTGGTTCACCGCGCGGACCAGCAGGCCCACGCGCGTGCGATTGAGGAAGGCGGTGAGCGCGATCAGCACCAGGGCCGCGGTCGCCAGGATGAACAGTCGCGTCAGCGGCAGGGAGAGCGGTCCCAGCGCCACCGTCCCGCCCATCCAGGCCGGCGCGGTCACCGAGACCCCGGTGGCCCCGAACAGGTCGCGGGCGGCCTGCTGGGCGATCAGGCTCACCCCCCAGGTCGCCAGCAGGGTGTCGAGCGGCCGGTCGGTGAGCGGCCGGATCAGGGTGGTCTCCAAGAGTGCTCCGATCACGCCCGCGCCGACGAAGGCCGCCGCCATGGCGATCGGCACGCCGAGCGGCCCGGGGACGAGATGCATGACCAGGAAGGCGATGTAGCCCCCGGCCATGACGATCTCGCCATGGGCCATGTTGATGACCCGCATCAGGCCGAAGCTCAGCGCCAGGCCCAGCGCCGCCAGGACGAAGATCGAGGCGACGCTCAGGCCGTTGAACACCTGGCCTGCGAGGAACGCCGGGGCGAGCATGGGCCTCTCCGATGCGGGTCTTATGCGGGCCGGGCTACTTGATGACGCAGCTCTTGCCCGGGAAGGCGAGCTGGTCGTACGGGTCCGGCTGGATCGGCGCGCTGGACGTCCAGAGGATCTTGAACTGGCCCTTGGGGTCCGACTGGCCCATGTAGCCGGTCTGGATCAGGCTGTTGTTGGGGGCGAACTTGGCCGGCCCCAGCGGGCTCGGGATGGCGGCGAGGCCGACGGCGGCGTCGCGCACCGCCTTGGGATCGAAGCTGCCCGCCTTCTCCACCGCCGCCTTCCAGACGTAGACGTCGAGGTAGCCGTGCACCATCGGGTCGGTGACGACGGCGTCGGCGCCGTACTTGGCCTTGTAGGCCGCCACGAACTTCGAGTTCTCCGGCGCGTCCAGGGATTGGAAGTAGTTCCAGGCCGCATAGCCGCCCTGGACGAGCGAGGGGCCCATGGACTGGGCTTCCTGTTCGCCGATCGAGAAGCTCATCACCGGAACCTTGTCCGGGGTCATGCCGGCTGCGGCCATCTGCTTGAAGAAGGCGACGTTGGAGTCGCCGTTGAGCGTGTTGAAGATCACGTCCGGCTTGGCCGCCCGGATCTTCGCGATCACGCCGGAGAAGTCTGTGCCGCCGAGCGGCTGATATTCCTCGCCGAGCGTCTTCAGGCCCGCGGACTCGATGTGCTTCTTGACGATCAGGTTGGCGGTGCGCGGGAAGACGTAGTCGGACCCCACTAGGAAGAAGGTCTTGTAGCCCTTGCCCTTGGCCCAGTCGAAGGCCGGCAGGATCTGCTGGTTGGGCTGGGCGCCCGAATACATGATGTTGGGCGAGCACTCGTTGCCTTCGAACTGGACCGGGTACCAGAGCAGGCCCTTGTCTTTTTCGAACACCGGCAGCATCGCCTTGCGGCTGGCCGAGGTCCATCCGCCGAAGACGGTGGCGACCTGGTCGCTCTCCAGCAGCTTGCCGGCCTTCTGGGCGAAGGTGGACGGGTCGGAGGCGCCGTCCTCGACGACGGCCTCGAGCTTCTTGCCCATCACCCCACCGGCGGCGTTGATCTCGTCGATCGCCAGCATCTCGGCGTTCTTCACGGTCACTTCGCTGATGGCCATGGTGCCGGACAGCGACTGCAGCACACCCACCTTGACCGTATCGCCGCCCGGCGCGGCCGCAGCGTTCCCCTCGGCCATGTTGCCGGCGCCGCTCTTGGAGCAGGCGGTCGCCGCCGCTCCCATCAGCAGGATGGCCGCCAGCCGCGCCGTTCTCTTACCCACCATCATCTCGTCTGCCCCCGTCTGGTCCTCGAGCTTCCTGGTCCTCGAGCTTCGGCCGACTATGGGCGAGGCCGCCGAAGCGCCCCATGGGGCGTTTGACGTAGGTCCCCGGCGGCCGGGCCAGGCGGCGCGGGTCAATACGTCGAACGCCCCAGCCGGGGCCGAAAGCGGGGAAATCGCGCGCCAGCGCGGGCCTTTTGGCCAGGGCGCGGATGCTCGCCGGCGCCGCGGTCGCGCAGCTGCCTAGATTTCCGGCGCCATGGTCTGCAGAGCGCCAAGAGGCAGGCCTTGGGTTTCGCCAGCGGGCCGCTCGCGCAAGCTGCGAAGCATGAGCGAAACGCTCCACCAAACGCCCCCTCGGCCAGCTTCGCTGACAGCGCCCCCGCCGCGCAGGGGAGCATCTGGGCCCAGATCCTCCACCGCGGAGCGGGGGAGATGGATCGCGCCGCAGGCGCGAGACGGAGGGGGCGTTCGGCCGGACGCTAGGTCTCCGTGACCGAGCTGCACACTCCCGGCCGCCGCCAGCGGGTAGTGCGCGCGCGCCGGCAATACAACCAGTGGGTCGCGGACCAGACCCTGGAGGACTTCGCGCTGCGCTTCACGGCCGAGGGCGCGCGGCGCTGGCCGACCGGGCGGATCGCCAACACGGCGCTGGGCTCCATCGCCTTCCTGGCCTGCGAGGCGGTGGGCGCCTCCATCACCCTCGACTTCGGCTTCCCGAATGCGGCGGCTGCCCTGGTGGCGATCACCGCGGTGGTGCTGCTGACGGGCTTTCCGATCTGCTGGTACGCCGCGCGCTATGGCGTGGACATGGACCTGCTCACCCGCGGGTCCGGCTTCGGCTACATCGGCTCGACCATCACCTCGGCGATCTACGCCTGCTTCACCTTCATCCTGTTCGCCATCGAGGCGGCGATCCTGTCGAGCGCGCTGAAGCTCTGCTTCGGGATTCCGCTGCCGGTTGGCCACCTGATCAGCGCCCTGGTGGTGATTCCGATCGCCGCCTTCGGCATCAAGCGCATCAGCGCCCTGCAGACCTGGAGCCAGCCGGTCTGGTTGGTGCTGCAGCTGGCGCCCCTGATCTACATCGCCCTGCACCGCCATGCGGCCGCCGAGGCGGTGGCCGCCCACGCCGGGCGCGTCGGCTGGGCCTGGGCGAAGTTCGGCTCGGCCTGCGCGGTGCTGCTTTCGCTGTGGCCGCAGATCGGCGAGCAGGTAGACTACTTGCGCTTCTTGCCGCGCCGGCGCGGCGGCGACGGCGTGGCCTGGTGGTCGGCGCTGACCCTCGCCGGTCCGGGCTGGATCGTGCTGGGCGGACTCAAGATCCTGATCGGAGCGGCGCTCGCCTGCATCGCCCTCAGCCTTGCCCTGCCCGCCTCGGAAGCCGCCGCGCCGGCCACGCTCTATGACATCGTCTTCCAGGGGCTGACGCATGACCCGGCCGCAGCCCTGCTGCTGACCGGCCTGTTCGTCGCCGTCTGCCAGATCAAGATCAACGTCACCAACGCCTATGCCGGCTCGATCGCGGCCTCGAACTTCTTCTCGCGCCTGACCCACCGCCATCCTGGCCGGGTGGTCTGGCTGGTGTTCAACATCTTCATCGCCCTGCAGCTGATGGAGATGGGCATCCTGCAGGTGGTGGCGAACATCCTGGCGCTCTACGCCAACTTCGCCGTGGCCTGGATCGGCGCCGTCGCCGCGGACCTCCTGATCAACAAGCCGCTGGGCCTCAGCCCCCGGGGCGTCGAGTTCAAGCGCTCGCACCTCTACGACATCAACCCGGTCGGCGTGGGCGCGATGGCGAGCTCGCTGATCGTCTCCACCGTGCTGTTCGCCGGCGCCTTCGGACCGACGGCCAAGGCGTTCTCGCCGCTCGTCGGCCTGGCCGCGGCCTTCATCGCCGCGCCGGCCATCGCCCGGGCGACGCGCGGCCGCTACTACCTGGCCCGCACCGACGCCCTGCCGGCGGCGCCCGCGGGCCTCGTCTGCACCATCTGCGAGAACCGCTTCGAAGGCCCGGACATGGCCTTCTGCCCGGTTTACCAGGGCCCGATCTGCTCGCTCTGCTGCACGCTGGAAGCGCGCTGCCACGACGCCTGCAAGAGCGATGGCCCGCTGATCCGCCAGGCGATCCGCGGCCTCTGGCGGCGCCTGCCCGGCTGGCTGACGGACGGCGCCTCGGCGCTCGTCGCCCGCTTCCTGGCCGCGCTGCTGATCTGCGGCCTGGGGATCGGCGGCCTGCTGGCGCTGATCTACGACCGGCTGGGCGCGGGCACGCCGCACGCCGAGGCGGTGGCCGCGGCGCTCGCGCTGGTGTTCGTGGTGTTCATGACGCTCGCCGCCTTCGCCAGCTGGTTCCTGATCCTGGCCGGCGAGAACCAGCGCGCCGCCGAGGCCGAGAGCGACCGCCAGACCGCCATGCTGCTGGAGGAGATCGAGGCGCACGAGCGCACCGACGCGGCCCTGCAGCGCGCCAAGGAGGCCGCCGAATCCGCCAACCTCGCCAAGAGCCGCTATATCGCCGGCGTCAGCCACGAGATCCGCGCCCCGCTGAACGCCATCTCCGGTTACGCCCAGCTGCTGGAGCGGGATCCGGGCGCGAGCACGGCCGACGCGGTGCGCGTGATCCGGCGCAGCGCCACCCACCTGGCGGACCTGGTGAACGGCCTGCTGGACATCTCGCGCATCGAGAACGGGACCCTGCGCCTGGAGCGCGCCCGGGTGAACCTGATCGAGCTGCTCACCCAGGTGGTCGACATGTTCCGCCTGCAGGCTGCGGCGAAGGGCCTGGCCTTCCGCCACGCCTGGCCGGACACCCTGCCTCCTTACGTCTACGCCGACGAGAAACGGCTGCGGCAGATCCTGATCAATCTGCTGTCCAACGCCATCAAGTACACCGAGCGCGGCGAGGCCTCGCTCACCGTCCGCTGGAGCGGCCAGACCGCCGAGCTCGTGGTCGCCGACACGGGCGCCGGCATTCCGGCCGCCGACCTGGAACGGATCTTCGAGCCCTTCGAGCGGCTGCGCGGGACGGCCGCTGCGCCGGGCGTGGGCCTCGGGCTGACCATCACCAAGGTGCTGGTCACGGTGCTGGGCGGCGACATCCGGGTGGAGAGCGAGCCCGGCTGCGGCAGCGCCGTCAAGTTCAAGCTGCACCTCTCCGACCGCGCGACGCAGGCGCGACGACTGGAAGACCAGAGGATCCGCGGCTATGCGGGCCGCCGGCGGCGCATTCTCGTCACCGATGACGACCCGACCCACCTCGACCTCCTCACCCGCCTGCTGGAGCCGCTCGGCTTCGAGCTGATCCTGGCGAGCGACGGCGAGGCCTGCCTGGCGGCGGCCGCGCGCGCCGCGCCGGACCTGGCGCTGATGGACGTCTCCATGCCCGGCATGGACGGCTGGACCGCCGCCCGGGCGCTGCGCACGCGGCTGGGCGAGGACGTCGCCATCCTGATGGTCTCCGCCAACGGCCACGACTTCTCGCGCAGCCGTCGCGAGGACGATCCGCACGACGACTACCTGATCAAGCCCTACGAAGTGGACGACCTCTATGACCGCATCCGCGTCCTGCTCGATCTCGAGTGGATCCTCGACGGCCAGGCCGGCGAGCCGCTCCATGCCGAGCCGCTCCGTGCCGGATGACGAGCTGATCCTGGTCGTCGACGACGATCCGGAGGCGCGCGCCATCGTCATCCAGGCGCTGGACCGGGCCGGCCTGCCGGCGATCTCGGCGGCCAGCGGGAACGCCGCGCTCACCCTGATCGCTCAGGCCAGGCCCAGCCTGGTCGTGCTCGATGCGGTGATGGACGGGCTCTCCGGCTTCGAGACCTGCCGGCGGCTGAAGGGCCAGCCGGACTACGCCCACCTGCCGGTGATCTTCATGACCGGCCTGTCCGAGACCGAGCACGTGGTCGAGGGGCTGCGCGCCGGTGGGGTCGACTATGTCACCAAGCCGATCGTGCTGGAGGAGCTGGTGGCCCGGGTGCGCGTGCACCTGGCCACGGCGCGGCTGGCGCAGAGCGCCCAGGCGGCGCTGGACGTGGCCGGCCGCTCGCTGTTCGCCCTCGACGCCGCGCGCGGCGAGGTGCTGTGGCGTACGCCGCAGGCGGCCGAGCTGATGTCGACCAGCTTTGGAGACGGGCGCGGTCTGCCGGCCCCGCTGGCCGAGGCGGCGCGCGCTCTGATCGCCCGTCCGCCGGAGCCTGGCGCCGCGCCGGTCGTGATCGCCGCCGGCGCACGACGGCTGGAGGTGGCCTACATGGGCCGCACCGGGCCCGAGGTCTATTTCCGCCTAAGCGAATCCCTGCAGGGCCGCGAGGCCGACATCCTGCGCGAGGCCCTGCAGCTCACCCACCGCGAGGCCGAGGTGCTGGTCTGGATCGCCCACGGCAAGCCCAACCGCGACATCAGCGAGATCCTCAACATCAGTCCCCGCACGGTGAACAAGCACCTCGAGCAGGTCTTCGCCAAGCTGGGCGTCGAAAACCGCGCCGCCGCCGCCGCCATCGCCACGCGGATCGTCGCGGCGCGGAGGTGAAGCTCTTCTCTCCCCTTGATGGGGCTACCGGATTCACAGACGTCTGCGCCGAACGCCCCCTCCGTCTCCCGCCGCAAGGCGACTGAGGGGGCGTTGGCCCTGGGAAGGGAAAACTCAGAACTGCAGCTGCCCCCCCAGGGTCAGCACATTGTCGTCCGGAGTCGCCGTGCCCGAGATGTGGGCGTAGTTCAGCGACAGGCGGGCGTTGTGACCCTTGATGACGTAGTTCACGCCGCCATCGACCAGGCGGGTCTTGGCGTGCGCCAGGGTGGCGTCGAACTCCTGGTAGCGGACCACCGGCTGGAACTTGCCGACGCCCACCGTCTGCGGCAGCAGCATCGCGCCGGAGACGAGGTAGGCGTGACCCTCCGTCACCCCGCCCACGTTGTCCGTCGGCGAGGCGCCGTTGAAGGTCGGCGGCACGTCGGCGACGCCGCCGGTGTCATAGTGGTAGTAGGCCCCTTCCAGGGTCACCGCGCCGCCGTCCAGCACCTTCTTCTCCATCAGGGCGTCGACGTTCCAGGCCCGGTAGTCGCCGTGCGCCGCCGCCGTGCCGACGGCGTTGTCCTGCATCATGCCGGCGAAGGCGAGGGTCAGCACATTGGCCGAGCCGTAGTAGGTGCTGGAAGTGTAGTAGCCGGGATTGTCTTCCACATCCCAGAAATTGTACGCCACGCGGCCGGCGAACAGCGGGTCGCCGCCGTGGTTCGCTCCGCCGGCGATGCGGTCGTGGCCGCGGAACACGCCCACGGCGTAGGTCAGCTTCTTCGCGAACAGCTTGCCCCAGACGGTGACCCCGTCGTCGCGCCCGGCGAAGCGCGCCGGGTACTGCGAGACCACGCCCGGATAGCTCCAGCTGCTCAGGTAATAGGGCCCGTCGAGGTTCGAGCGGTCGCTCGGCGGCAGCAGGCGGCCGGCCCAGATGTTGAAGCCGTCGGCGGGCTCGAAGCGAAGATAGCCGTCGAGCAGCTTGATGTTCCCGTTGGAATCCCGCTCGGTGTTGAAGGTGGCGCCGATCATCCGGTTCAGGTTGGCGTTCACGTACAGCCGGACGCTGTCCAGGTGGGTGTCGTAATCGGACGAGCCGTCCGGGGCCCCGTGCTGGTCCTCGGTGACGCTGGCGCGCACGCCGAGCCCGATGCTGATGGAGGCGCCGTCATCTCCGCCCAGCTTGATCAGCCCGCCCGCCTGCGCCGCACTGAAAGGCGCCAGGCAAAGGACCGCGGCTCCGGCCAATAGAATTCCTCTTGGCCGGCGCAACCGCCGGCCATTGATCTTGATCATCCCCATCCCCCTCGAGACTTGGCTCGTCGATTGGAAAAGCTTGCGCAGTCGTGCGCCGCCCTCACCATTCGGCCGCAGGTGGGAAATCGGAATACGTCAAAGCGCGTAGCGAAGCGCAGACCGGATCTCGGCGACTTTACTTCGAGAAAATCACAGGAGCCGCGCCCTTGGCAGGCGTGACGTCGCGGCGTTGACGCTCTGCGCCGGCTTGCCTATCAGCCAGGGGCGGCCGCTCCGCGCCGCCTCCACTCGCCGAAAGGATTCGCCGTGCCTGAGCGCCTGATCAAGGGAGCCGGCTCGCAGAAGGTCGCCGCCGCCCTGCTCGCCTCCGGGGTGATCCGCTTCTACGAGGACGAGCCGTTCACCTTCACCTCGGGGCTGAAGAGCCCGGTCTATGTGAACATCCGCGGCCTGCTCAGCGCGCCGCAGCGCGACGAGGTGATCCGCATCTGGTGCGAGGGGCTGACGGGCCTTTCCGATTTCCCCTTCGACGTGGCGGTGGGCGGCGAGACCGCGGGCATTCCCTACGCCGCCTTCGTGGCCGGCCGCACCGGCATGCCGATGGCCTATGTGCGCAAGACCGCCAAGGGCTTCGGCCTCAAGAACCAGATCGAGGGCGGCGACATCGCCGGCAAGCGCTGCGCCCTGATCGAGGACCTGACCACCGACGGCGGATCCAAGATCACCTTCGTCGAGGTGATGCGCCAAGCGGGGGCGAGCGTCGAGCTGACCAGCTCGATCTTCTACTACGGGATCTATCCGGAGACCGCCGACCGGCTGGCGCAACACGATCTTTCCCTGTTCTACCTGTGCGACTGGAGCGATGTGCTGCAGTCCGGGGCCGCGGACGGCTACTTCGACGCCGGTCAGCGCGAGGAGCTGGCGAGCTTCCTCAGCGATCCGCAAGGCTGGAAGCCCCGCCCGCGCTGACGAGGCCCTCTCGGCGTCCATGGCGGCGGCACGAAGCCGCGCTGACCGCGCCGCCTGGCTACGTGGGCCCGGCGCTGGAATGACCTCGTCCTTGCGCAAGAACGGCGGCGAGGACGGCGCGCCAGAGCTCCGTCCTCGGCAGCTCGGCGATCGGGCGCGGCGCACGCAGCCGCCAGTTGGGCCGCTCGCGGTCGGTGCCCGGCAGGTTGATCCCGGTGCGCTGGCCGGTGAGGTCGTCCACCTGGACCAGCATCAAGCGGCTGGCGGAGGCGGCGACGAAGGCGTGGACCGCCGCCGCCAGGGCTGGTGAAAAGTCCGCCGCGACATCCAGCTCGCCGCCGAACCCGGCCTCCGCCAGGGCGGCGAGCAGCGCCGTCTTCTCCGCCGTGCGCGCCGCCAGGGCCACCGGCGCATCCTCTGGCGGCGTCAGCCCGAGCGCGATCCGCTCCGCGACGTCCGCGCCCTCCCACCAGCCGGCCAGGGGCGCGAGGTCGTGGGTGCCGACGCAGGCCGCCGCGTGGGCGCGCCAGGACGACGGGGGCCGCAGCGCCTGCCCGTCCGTCTCGAAGGGCAGGACGCCGTAGCCATAGACGCCGCGCGCCGCCAGCGCGCTGCGCAATCCCTCCGGCGCGGTGCCGAGGTCTTCGCCGATGACCAGGCATCCGGCGCGCCGGCTCTCCAGCGCCAGCACGCCCATCAGGTCGTCCAGGGGGTAGCGCACATAGGCGCCGTCGGCGCCCTCCGCGCCGGCCGGCACCCAGAAC
>CBJNAS010000060.1:0-13624 GCA_966434565.1 uncultured Phenylobacterium sp. | reverse complement strand
CGCCATCGCTGGCGGGCACGACCTGCAGCGACCGGCGCGAGACGAAACGCCCATATGTGGACGGCCCCGACTTGCAAGAGTCTGATGCAGAAAAAGCTGCGGATCGCTTGCTTCCATATGTCCGGCCTTTGGGCGGGCATAAGCCCTGGCCAAGATGGGGTCCGCGGCGCGACGGTCCAGACATAGCCACGGGCTTATGGTCCCAAGGGCGTTTACGGGTTGTCTCGCGCTTTGGAGCGATGCGGGCCATCTGTCGTCTGCTTGCAAGTTCCGACATCGGCGGCAGGTAGAGGTCTGCTCGGCGATCTTGGGGTGAGTTGAGGTCGGCGGTCAGGTAGCGGCAGCGCTGAACCTGGCCGGATCAAAGGCCTCGCCGCTGACCATCAACTTCCAGGCGATGCGCGCCAGCTTGTTGGCCAGCGCCACGGCGGCGAGCTTAATGGGCTTGCGCTTGAGCAGCTCGACCAGCCAGGGCCAGGCGGGTCCCTTGCCGCGCAGCACCTGCTGAATCACCGCTGTGGCGCCGTTGACCATGACGACGCGCAGACGCTCGTCTCCGGCCTTCGTGATCACGCCCAGCCGGAGCTTGCCCGCGGTCGAGTGGTCGCGGGCGGTAAGCCCGATCCAGGCGGCGAAGTCGCGGCCTGACTTGAAGCCGCGCGGATCCGGCGTCTTCAATGGCAGCATCATCGAACCAAGCTCGCCGATACCTGGCAAAGCGACGAGCCGTTGGCTGGCCTCGTGGCTGCGGCGCCAGGCGGCGATCTCGTGATCCAGCTCCGCGATGTCGGCCTGCAGCCGCTCGTAGCGCGCGCCCTCCCGCGCAAAGAGCCGCTTGGCTAAATCTGGCACGTCTGCCGCCTCGGCGATCTGCGCCAACAGCACGGCGATCTTATCCAGGCCCTTCGCGGCAGTGCGGCCGAACTCGGCGGCGTGGCCGCGGATGGCGTTGCTCGCCGCCGTGCGCTCGGCCACTAGACGCTCGCGGTGCTGCAGGAGCATCAGCCCAGCTTGCTGCTCGACGGTCTTGACCGGTACGGAGGTGATCGTCGGCCGGCTCATAGCCTCGCAGCCGCCCTCTGCATCCCGCAAGTCATTCTTGTTGCGCTTGACGTAGCGCTTGACGTGCTGCGGAGCGATCAAACGCACCTCGTGGCCCAGCGCCCGAAGCTCGCGCGCCCAATGGTGCGAGGCCCCGCACGCCTCGAGGCCTACGACGGTCGGCTTCAATCTGGCGAAGAACGCAAGGAACTGATCCCGCCTGAGCTTGCGCCGCACGGTCACCCGCTCGGAGGTGTCGACTCCGTGCAGCTGAAAAAGCTGCTTCGACGTGTCCACGAAAATTCGGCTAACCTCGTCCACGGACGGCTCCTTCGATTGAAGTTCTTCCGACCTCAATCTGGCACAGCGATGCCGTTCGGGGCCGTCCACCCCAACATAGCCGCATTTCGCCAGGCCGACGCCTGCGCGGCTGACCGCGGCTTCCTCCCCTGAAGGCCTTCGGACGCCGGCCCCTCAGCGGGACAGATCTCGCGCGGAGGACCGGCATCCGAAAGCCTCAACAGGAGCGGACCTCACCCTAGCTCCGGGATCCGGACCTTCCCGCCTGAAGCAGGCCGATCGTGACCTGGAGGGCTCGAACGGCTTGGCGATGTTGGCTGCGGTGGCTCGTGACCGAGCGCGGTGTGTCAATCATCCGTTCCATCGAACCGAACGGACACACCGTTCTCATCGGCGTCGGGATAGGTCGCGGTGAACGGGCCGAAGCTTTGTAGGCCGGCTTCGGACCAACGCAGAGCGAACGGCTTTTTCGAGTTGAAAATCAGCTCGGGTTTGCGACCGCCGTGCATGATCAGCCGCGCCATCGCCTCGGCGTCGGGATGCCCGAAGACGCTGCCGTCAGTGGAGATGAGCCAGCGTGGACAGGCGAGCCGGTCGAGCAACGTATTGCTGACGCTTTTCCTGCTGCCATGATGCGAAATCTTACACGCGTCCAGGCGCAGGCGCTCTTCCTGGATCGGCAGTCGGCCGAGCGCATGGATAACCTGATCGGCAAAGGCGTCCGCGCAAAGCAGTATGCGCTTTTCCCGATACTCGAGCAGCAGAACGATGCTTGACCCGTTGGGCGCTCCGCGATCAGGCGTGAAGCGCGCGCGAGCGAGGTCAGCGACCTTGGGGGGCCATGGATCGCTGCGCCCGAGAAGGTCGTCTTGCAGCGCACTGGCCGGCGACGCCTCGGCCTCGCCGCTTTTCGCATTTTTCCACTCGCCTGCAAGCCGCCGGAGGCCATCCTCGGTCGGTCCCATGAGCGTAAGAGTCAGACCTTCTTTTCGAGCGATCCGGGGAAGCGGACCGGTGTCTCCGATGACAACCGCGCCTCCTGCAAATGCGCAATTCCACGGCGCCGGGTTCTGCGAAAGGACCAGCGACAGTCGATCGGCCTGGTCCGCGCCGAGGAGATCGTCGGGCGCCTCGCGCCTCTCCGGAAGGTGCTTGTAACCGTTGAACCAGATGTCGCCGAAGCTAACGCCATCAAGCGGATTTGCGAGCAGACGAAGGACGCCGCCGATGTGATCGTTGTCGATATGGGTGACGACGAGGAGATCAATGTGCAGAACACCCCCGGGCGCCGCGTCGCGCCGCCGGCGCACTTCTTCGCGAAGTCTATCGGAGCTTTCAGGCCCCCCGTCGATCACGAGATGATGGAGCCCGCCCGGCGGCCCGTATTCTATCCAAATGCAATCGCCCTGCCGCGCGGGCAGCATGGTCAGTGTGAGCACGTCATTCGCCCAGCAACCAGTCGGCATCGCCGAAGGCGACCACCGCGAGCCCAGCCGGCAGAGATGCACGCAGCAAGTCGCGCCGCATCGCCGTCATCGCATCGCCGATCGTCACCGCGCGGTGCGGTTCCTTCCAGAGACCCTCGAGGCGCGCTACCAGTGCCTCGGCGACAGGCGCCGCATGGCGCCCGAGAATGGGTGTTAGTGTCCCAATCACGACCGACGCTTCGGCATGGCGAAACCGGCCGATGAAACTGGCGTAAGGCACATCCGCCCGCGCGGTTTCGCAGCCGAGCAGCAGGACGATGACCGGCGGACTCTCGCCGACGATGTCGCGCCCGATCTGTGCATTGGTCAGCTTCTCATCGGTTCCGATCTCGAGGTATTCGCCGTATTCGTCGCGGCCAGTATGCGGAAGGAGCACGAGCAGCGCCGGCGCCTTCTCGGCGATGCAATCGCGCCAGCCGTCCCAATCAGCGGCGCACACCACCTTGTCCTGGCCCATCGCGCCCTGCAGCCCGGCGATAGCGCGGTCGCCGTTCGGATGTTTATTGGCCCGATCGCTGCTCGCGAACAAGCGAACCAAGGGCGGGCCGATCCGACGGTCGGAGGCCGGAGCATTGGTCAGTATTTGCGACCCGGGGGTCTCGCATTTTCCGTCGTAAAGGTGCCGCTCTATCACCTTGCGCAGGCCCCAGAAGCGGGTGGGACAGACGTGGTGCCGGCTTTGCCGGTTCGGACATGTCCCGCAATGACCCCGGACGAGCGCATCGGGTTGGTTGGGGCAAGCCGCCGCTTTGCGCGGATCCGGCGCCGGACCATCGTAGATGAATTCCAGCGGGAGGAACTCGTCGGGGTTTGCCGAGACGATCTGAATGCGCTCCGGATCTCGGTCGAGAACCGGGCCTAGGCCGGCATCGCGCAGCGCGTCGCGAATGAGGACGCCCTCGTGGGCGAGCTGCTTGAGCAAGCTGGTGAGCGCTTCGGAGGCCGGATCCTCGAAGGTCTCGGGTTCGTCGATCAGGTCACGCAGGCGATCGGCGATCCGTGCCGAGATTGCTTTGAGATCGCCGAAGTCCCGCAGCCAGACGCGCGCGTCCGCCACTGCCGTGAATTGGGCGGCGCCGGTGAGGCTGTCGTTGGTCAAAAGGGCGAGATCGAAGGACCGGCGATCATCGAGGTCCTGCAAGTTGGGTCGCAACACCCCCTCGACCTTGAACGATATGGTCGTAGGCCGATCGTCCTCTTCGAGCCAGTCGCGGCGCGCGCCTCCTCGCGGCGCCTCCTCAATCGCACCTTCGAGAATTCCGGTCTGTAAGATGCGGTTTTCGTGCATGATTATCAGCCGCGCCTTGAAGCGATCGAGCGACGCGCGCGGACGGACGAGGAACAGCGCGGGGCCGCTGTCGCCGGCCGCATAGGCGCGGAGGCGGGCCACGACGCTGTCCTCAAAGCTGCTGACCTCAAGGCTGTAACCTGCGATCGACAAAGCCGAGAAAGAACTGTCGCGGATGACGACCCGGCGCCGTTCGTCGACCTCGGCATCGGCTTCTATCGCCACAACGTCGCAGCCGGGCGCGGCGATGACGGCGGTCAATTCCTTGTAGCCGCCGTCCCAAGCAAGCTCGCCGTCAGGAAAGGCGACGGGGGCATCGACGGCCTGCGCCTTGGGCGGTTTAGGCGTGATCCAGGCGCCGACGATGTTCCACTCGCCGCGAGCCAGGCTGGACGCCTCCGATCGAATCTCGCGGCGCCAATAGGCTTCCGCGTCGTGTGGCCAGACCGCCGCGTCGACATAGCGCGCGCCGGGGCGTCTGGCATTTGTGTCTTGGGCGATCCGGAGGAACTGGCTGGCAGTCCCCATCTCCGACAGATAGGGCGCGGCTGCCTGGCTTCTCAAGAGCGCCGCGCCTTCGGCATCGCCCCGGCGTTCAAGGTTGCCGGCCCAGCGTTCGGCGATCAGGCTGATGCGCGTGTTGTCGACGAAACCGTAGCGGCTCAGTACGAGCGGTGGGCCATCAAAGTCGCGGCAGGCCTGGCGCAAGGCGGTGTCGAGACACTGATCGTGGCTAATATGACGGATCAGTTCGACGAGAAATTCATAGCGCAGCTGGCCTGGCACAAAGGCCACCGCCGATGCCGCCGCCAGCTCCCCTGGGGCTTCGCTTAACCGTCGACCGCGAGCGCTCCGGAACGGCTGCTCGAAAAATACGATCGCGCTGGCCTTCACACGAGCGCGGCGCAAAACCTTGGCCGTCGCGCCGAAGCCAAGCGGTGAAAGCAATAGATCGCAATTCAGCCCGTTGCGCTCGACCTCAATCGGCGTGGTGAGATTGCGCACCCAATCGCGCGTGTTGTCGGCATTGTATTCCTCGAAGACCGCCTGCGACTGCGGATCACCGAGCAAGCCGATCCGCAAGGGCCAGTGCCACGCATCGCGGCGATCTCCCCGCCAATCCGCGTCGTGAAAATACAGCCCATCGACTCGCGCGCCGGGTTGCCAACTCTGCGCATTGAGCCAGCGCATCGTTTCGCGATCACCGCGGTCGCGCAGGTCGTATGTGCCCGAGGTTTGCAACTCCACACGGTCCAATTGCGCGGTAAAGCGTGCCCATTCCCCCGCGACCATCTCGGGCGAGAACAGCGCCTTGAACGCCTCCCATCTTTCGCGTTCACGATGGCCCCAGCGCAGCCGCTTCGGGAAGACATTGGGACGTTGCGTGCCGGCCCAGATCTCGAACAGGTGATCGGCGATCCGCACTGGGCCGCCTGCCGCGATTTCGCGCGCTTGTACGCGCGCCTCGTCGAGCCCGGCGCCGGGTATGATTTCCGCAAGCAGGACGCCGAGCCCAACGATCGCGGCCGGCCTTTCGTCCTCCGGCAACGTATCGGCCCAGGCGCCTATGAACCTGCGGGTCACCGGCCAATCTCCGTATTTGTTGGCTTTGCGCCGCGTCGGTCGTAGGCCGTCGTCGACATCTCGTCGTCCCAGACACAGCCATCGGCGCTCGGCGTGATCCGAACGCCTGGCGCTCTATCGACCCCTGTATCTGATCTCATATTTCTACTCGAGATGGCAACGAAAAGCGGGTTTCCAGCGCCTTAACGGCCTCCAAACACCCGGGGTCTGAGCGCGCGCCCGGGCGGGCTCGACGACCCGAAAGCGGACTCCGCCAGTGTCTCTCCACGGCAGAGGCCGACAGCCACCGCACTCGTTTTCGATGCGGACTTGGCGGTGATGGGTGCCCACGCCTCGCATTACCGCGCACTATGCCGGCGGACCGAAAATAACAATGGATGCTCCGAATATCGTCAAGATCAACATCGCGATCCAGAAGAAGAGGTGTTCTAAACTTTCCCAAGTCTGGGCCTTGAATTTTGGCCAATCAGGAAAGCGATTGGGCAGAGAGAATCCGTACCTGTCCTTGTTTAGTTCTTCGTAGGTCTGGGAGCCGGGAATTCGAGCGGCGACCATCCCTCCACAGGCCCCAGCCAAGGCCAGAAAAATGAGGGCCATCATGAGTGCGACGCGCAGCAAGCCGTTGATATGAGGCAGTTTTCCCGGATCGAAAAACGCGACCCCAATAATTGCGGTGCCGAGCGTGACATAAATACCTATGTGGAAGTGTTGATACGCTTGTTGGCGATCAAGTCGCTTGTCCTCTTCGGCCAAGGTCCGCCTCCTTAATTCCAAGCAATCGCGCCGGACGCGCCCTCCAAGAACAGAAGCACCCTTCGCCGGTCGTTGCGATCTACGCGCGTGACCGTCGTGAGCCGAGACAGTCAGAAGCGCTCGATCGGCCCCGTCCAACGGCCTAGCCGGCTACCACGGTGGCGAAGCTGGCAGGACAGTGCTCGGTGGTTAGATGGCCCCCTCGCTTGGCGATGCGCTCGATCCTGAGAGCTGCCCCGGCGGCAAGTCGTACTCTACCCAGAGATCATCGGCTGAGGACTCTTCGCAGACACGGTCCAGGAAGGCACGGTCAGCGGTCAGCACTTCGCCGGCCGCATCGAAGCCGGCCTTGGCATCGCCGCGCAGGACCCGGCCCTCCGTCTGCTCGAGCAGACGACGGTAGAGGTTTGGATAGGGCATGTCCCAACCGCCGCCGGCCTGGCCGTGGGCGTATTTCTCCACCAGCGGGATCATGGCGACGAGATCGCCGTTGTTGGACATCTTCTCCAGGCCGCGGGCGTCCAAGGTGGCGTTGCGGCTGGCGTGGTGGCCCACCTTGTAGAAGGCGACCCGCCCGAGCAGGTCGTCGATGGTGCGCGTCGCACCGCACGCTGGGTAGGACTGGTCGCCCCAGGAGAGCCAGTTGCCCACCTGGGCGTCGCCCGGGAACAGCAGGGTGCGCCCCGCCGCGGTCTCGAAAGCCAGGCAGAGGCTGGTGTTGTTGATGTTGCGATCAAGCCTGAGCGCCAGGCGTGCAATCCCGCCGAAGGCCGCGTCATCGATGCGTCTGGCGGCCGGACCGTCGAGGTAGGTGGTCGAGAACCACTTCCAGGCCCTGAGATCCTCAGGATCCGCCGGCAGGGTCGGCGCGGCCAGCTCGTGGCGGTAGATCGCGGGGAACGGCGATTCCGGCCCGCTCGAGGGATCGAAGAAGGCGAACTGGTCGTCGGCCGCGTTCAGCCCGTCCACCTGAACGTAGGTCTCGGCCTTAGGGCCGGCGGATGGATCGGAGTCGAACAGCCTTTCGCTACGCGGGGGACCGAGCACATAGGCGGTCATGCCGGCGAGGGCGGAGGTCGGGTGGGCCTCGCCGGGCGCCAGGTATTTCACCGCCTTGGCCTTCCGCTTTAAATCACCGAGCACGGCTGGAGCCGCGACGGCCGTGGCCGACGGGGTGGCGCCGGACGGGGCCAGGAAGGCGTCAAGTCCGGCGAGCGCGGCCTCGGCTGCCGGATTGCCCGCGGCCGCCAGCTGGGCCGCCTTGGCCGCGCCGGCCTGCACCGCCTTCGCTGCAGCTTGGGCGCGGCCCCACAGCTGCCTGGCCTGCGGATCGGCGTCGTTCTCCGGCCAGCCGAGCCAGAGCTCGTCGATGCCGAAGTCCTCTGCGAAGAACACGCCGTGGCCATACTGGAAGCCGGAGATGTGATCGAAGTGGCGGTGAGTGACGATCACCAGGTGCAGATGGCCGCCTGTGGTCGCGCGGATGTCCTGCGCCACCTTCTTCATCCGGTCCGCGCCGCCCTGGATGCCCTGCAGCATGCCGCAGTCGATCAAGACGTAGGTGGGCTTGGCGGCACCCGCAGCTGTGCAGGTGAGCAGGAAGCAGTCGCCCAGGAGGCCCTTGTACATCCGGACCTTGAGCGAGATGGGGGGCGGATCAGCCGGCATGGAGCAGGGCCAGAGGTTCGTTGGCGAGGCCGACGCCATCGGCCATGTAGGTCGTGGCGAGTTCGGGATTGGTCTCGGCGCCGCGGTAGCTGCGCTCCGCGTCCAGCCGTACATCGTCATCGATGCGCTTGCGGATGATGTAGCGGACCACCGAGTCGCGGAGGTCCACGATCACCGTCGCCCCGCCGCGAAAGTTGAAATCCGAGGCGTTGGGCGCCTTTCCCGGGTGCAGTCCGTCCGCCATCGCCTGGTCGTCCGGGTTGAGGTAGGCCCGGCGGCGCTGGGCGATCTCGATGACCAGCTGGCGCAGGTCCTCGCCATTGAGGCCGCTGCGGCGGGCCATGCGCACCGAATGCACCTCCACCCGGGGTGCTCCGTCGCCGTCGCGGTAGACACTCGGCGGCGCGCCTGGCGTCGCCCCGAGGAACACGCCGAGGCGCTGCGACCACAGCGCGGCCTCGGCAGGGCCCAGGGACGTGAGCCAACCGTGCACCGCCCGGCTGTTGGCACGGGCCTGCTCCCAGATCTTGTCGCGCCGGAACAGGGGGACGAGGTCGAGCTTGTCCAACAGCCTGTCCGGCAACTGGCAGGGATCGCCGTTCGGCTCCGGCAATGGAGCCTCCCAGTTGAGGCTGTCGGGCGCCATGGAGGAGACGCCGTCCGGAAAGATGCCGCGCCGGCGGAAAGCCTCGGCGATAATGGTGCGCTGGCGGTCCCGGTCCTCGGGGAACAGGTCGGCGTCGGCGGTGACAAGGGCGCGCAGGAATTCGCCGAAGCGGATGTCGACGGGCGGCACGTAGTCCAGGGCCCGCACGACGATCTGGAGGAGGGTGTCGGCCGTGTCGGCCGCTTCGTCGGCCAACCGCGCCACTATGTCGGGATGCAGCCGATCTGCGCGGGCGCCGATCCTCGGCGCGAGGGCGATCAGGTCGGCGGTGCGCTGCGCGTAGAGCGTGAGGAAGGCCTCGAAGACGGCGGCGAGCAGATAGGCGCCCCGGTCGTGCGGATCGCGGGCGGCGAGATCGCCGCGCAGCTGCGGAGCGCGGCCGGCGACCACGTCCAGTGCCGTGCGCAGGGAGCCTCCCCCGCGGGTGCGCGCGTCGCCGAACTGGCCCGCCACGTCGGTGAGGAAGCTCCTGACGTCCAGATCGCCATCCTGCGCCGCCAGGATCTGGATCAGGGGCTCCTTCTGGGTGAAGTGCTGAAACACGGCGACCATGTCGGCGAAGCCCTCATGGAAGGCGAGCGTGTCTGGCGACGTCGCCTGGATGAAGCGGTCGTGCAGGCCGTCCAGGATGGCGTGGGTGGTTTCGTGGGCGATCACGTCCTGCGAGAGGCAGGTGAACACCCAGCCCCCCGGTAGAGAGCGGCCCCCCGCGTTCTCGTTTGGCGCGGAAGTACCCGAACAGGATCGCCTTGATGTTTGGGCTGTAGAAGGCGTTCTCGTCGCGCATGGCGTGCGGGTAGAGACGTAACTTCCCGACGTAGTAAGGGTCTTTTCCGCCGGGCAGCGGCGCCAGCGGTTGGCTGGGATCGTACTTCCACGGCGACCAGAGAACCTTCCGCCCAAGCGCCCGCTCGAAGTTCAGCACAGTGCGCATGGCCACGGCGTAGACCATCTGCTGGTGGAACTGCGGCCGCCCCTCGGACGGGGGCAGGCCGTCCTGGGCCAGGAGGTGCGGATGGTTCGGGTCAAGAGGGGCGTAGAAGGCTTCGGCTGCCGGATCGTAGTCGACCACTTCGAAGTATTCGCCCACTGGCCCGAGCTGCAGGGGCTGCTCCCACTCCTCCTCCCACGGAATATCGATCACAGCGGTGTTGAAGTTGACCAATTTCGGATTGGTGGCGAGAAGCGGGTCGAAAGCATAGACGCGGAAGCGCCTTTTGGCCGGTCGCGGATAGGCAGCCCGAGCTCTTCGCATTTGATGAACTCTCTGCCTGATTTCTTCCAAGCGCTTGCGGTGGAAGTGTACGCAGGGGCTTTCATTCGTCAAGCAAATGCGGTTACCTGTCGCTATCATAAGTTGCGACGAGCCACTGCGGAGAGTCCGATGCCTGTGACCAAGGTGGCGAACGGGGTGGTAGTGGACGCGCCATCCTCAATCCGGGTTCAGCCGATCTTCTCCGGCCCCGCGGCGAACCTGGCCTTCGCCGGCGCCTCAACGCACCATCCGACAGCGGTGCAGATGGGTCTGCTCAACGCCGGCCTGCAGATGGCCGCCGAGTTCACTCTGAGCCCCCAGCCGGGAGCGGCAGCCGGCATGGCCCTCGCCCCGGAAGGCGAGACGCCGCTGCGGGTGCTGGTCTCCACCAAGCCGGGCGAGCACGCCGTCCTCCTCCTACAGCACCCGGGCGGGGTCCTGGCCTGGAGCTACCCCTCGGGGGTCACGACCGCGTCGGACGCGGGCCCGGCCCTCGGGCCGAGCGACATCGCGGGCGCGGCGCTCCAATTCGTGTTCGGCAAGTCGGCGGATCGCACGGCCAGCAAGATCTACGACTGGGTCGTCGGCAAGGTGGGCGACACGCTGCGCGGCATGGTGCTGAAGTTCGTCGTCGGCGCCGCCGAGGACGGCCTGGTGAATCACCTGGAGGGCTCGAAGAAACTCGGCCTGACGACGCTCGCCGGCGAAGATCCCAATACCTGGAAACCCGGCGCCGCGACCCTGCCGGTGATCAAGCCCGGACAGTCGGTGCTGCTGATGGTGCACGGCACCTTCTCCGATACCTTCGGAAGCTTCGGCCCCCTGGCCTCGACCGTCGCCGGCAAGGCGTTCCTGCAACAGGCGCGGCAGGACTACGCTGCGATCATCGGCTTCGACCACAAGACCCTGGCCGCCTCGGTGGCCCAGAACGCCCAGGACATGGTGGCGGCGCTGAAGACGATCGTGCCGCCTGGCACGGCAATGGACGCGGTCTGCTACAGCCGGGGCGGCCTCGTGTTTCGCCAATTTGCCGAGACGCTCGTTCCCCAGGGCGCGATGGACGTGGAACTGCGCAAGGCCGCCTTCGTGGCCTGCACCAACGGCGGCACCAACCTGGCCAACCCAGAAAACTGGAAGACCCTCGTCGATCTATACACCAACATCGCCGTTCTGGGCGCGCAGGTGGTGGGAGCGCTGCCCGGCGCGTCATCGATGGGAGCCCTCCTGGCGCAGGAGGCGATCACGACCATCGGCGAGTTCGTGAAGTACCTCTCGGTGGTGGGCATCACCGATCGACGCGTGCCGGGCCTGGCCGACATGGAGCCCACGGGAAACCTAGTGCAAACGCTCAACGCCGCGGCGCCGGCCGCCGCGCCGATCCGCTACTACGCCTTCACCTGCGACTTCGACGGGAAGCGGGCGCAGCCGCCGATCACCGATGAACTGAAGGAGGTGCTGCTGGACCCGGCGGTCGACGCCCTGCTTGGCGACAAGAACGACCTCGTGGTCGACACGGCCTTCATGACCGAGTTCGGCAAGCACGCCGCCTGGTTCAACAAGGCGAACGATCTCGAGGCGCTCGGCACGGTCGGCACCGCCTGGCACACCGTCTACTTCGCCCGCGACATCACCGCCCAGACCCTCGCTGGCTGGTTGCCGTGATCGCCGCCCCGCCGCCCTGCCCCGTCGGCGAGCAAGCCGTCTTCGCCAGGGCCTTGTGGAATGACAGCGGCTTTGACGTGACGGCCGGCGCGCTGGTGCTGATCGCGGCCCATGGCGAATGGTTCGACTGGAACCGCAAGACCGGACCAGGCGGCTACGTCGAGCCGAAGTTCGATTTCATCGCCGACTGGCGACGGGCTCCGGGCGCCAACTGGTTCGCTCTCGTCGGCTGCGTCGACAAGGACAAGCGCACCTGTCAGGCGGTCCAGTTCGGCCAGCACATGCGGTTCGCGGCGAGCGGACGGCTGTGGCTTTTCGCGAACGACCTGCCGTTCATGTACTGGAACAACTCCGGCGCAATCTGCGTACGCATCGCGGCCGCGCCACCTGTCGAGGCGACCTCCCAATGAGTGATCCGGCCCCGCTCCTATCAATCCCTGGCTTCGGCCCGCCCAACGGGGGCGTCGCCGAATGGATCACCGCCAAGGACGGGCTTCGCCTGCGCGTGGCCCGCTTCGACGCCGCCGCGCCCAAGGGCACGGTGTTCCTCAACAACGGCCGCACCGAGTTCATCGAGAAGTATTACGAGGTCATCGGCGAACTCCTGGAGCGCGACTTTACCGTCGTCACCCACGATTGGCGAGGCCAGGGACTTTCCCAACGGCTGATTCCGGACGCGCGGCTGAAGGGCCACGCTAATGGCGCCGCCCCCTTCCTGGACGACTTCGACCTCCTCCTGGCCCGCAGCGGAGCCTTGCCCAAGCCGTGGATCGCCGTCGGCCACTCCATGGGGGGCGCCCTGACCCTGCTGGCCGCTCTGGAGCGGGCCGCGCCCTTCGACGCCGTCGTGCTCTCCTCGCCCATGGTGGGCGTCAAAATGTCTGCGTGGCTGGCCCCCTTCTCACAGTTCATAGCTCAGGGGGCCGACCTCGTCGGTCTCTCCACGAACTATGTTGGACATCCCTCCGACCCTCTGGCCGACAAATTCGACGGCAATCCCGTGACTCACGACGAGGCGCGCTGGACGCGGACCCTGCACCTGCTCCAAACCCATCCTGAGTTGGCTCTGAACGGCGTCACCTGGGGCTGGGTGGACTTTGCCCTGAAGGCCTCGGCCGCCATCCAGCATCATCCGCGCGCAGGCGACCTGGGCCCGAGGCTCCACATCGCCGCCGCAGGCGCTGACAGCCTGGCCGACACCGAGGTCTCCAAAACCTTCGCCCGCCATGCTGGCGGAACCTGCATTGTAGTCCAGGAGGCCTTCCACGAGATCCTAATGGAGGTCGATGCGCAGCGCGCCATGTTCTGGGCCACCTTCGACCAGGCGACCGCCGCGTTAAGCCGTTAGCCCCACAACAGCATCACCCGGGATGGACTCTGGGCGCCGGATCGATCACAGCCCCTTCCCCCCCTGAGCAGGACGTTCGGCGGTCAGCCGCGCCATGAGCGGACGTTGCGTCCGCTCCAGGTTCGGGACGTTCCGCGCGTTCCGGTCCGGTATGATCTGCCCCTTCAGCCGATCCAATTTCGAGTTAAGGTGGGGTGCTATCCACGAGCATCGCCATGACCTCCCGCTACTGGTTCCCTGCGAAACGCTACGGTTGGGGTTGGGGCCTTCCGTTGAGGTGGGAAGGTTGGGCGGTCTTAGCCGCGTACATAGCCCTCATCATCGGGAACACCTTGCTCTTCCCGCCCAGGAAGGCCTTGTCCGCTTACGTCGCTGGCGTTTTAGGGCTGTCGGTGTTGCTTACGGCCGTTTGCTGGCTGAAGGGCGAGCCCCCTCGATGGCGGTGGGGCGACGACGACCAATCCAAGCGCTGAACGCCCTTCCCGGAGCGGCGAGCCGTACCCCTCCGGTGAGGGGCGCCTTCCGGTGCTAAGGGCATAGCTGCACAGCTAACAGCGTCGTTAGGAGCGGT
>CBJNAS010000059.1:0-13627 GCA_966434565.1 uncultured Phenylobacterium sp. | reverse complement strand
CCCGCCGAGGCGCCGGCGCCGAATCCGGCCGAAGCGCCAAAGCCCGCCGAGGCGCCAGAGCCGAAGCCCGCGGAAGCGCCAAAGCCCGCCGAGGCGCCAAAGCCCGCCGAGGCGCCTGCGCCGAACCCTGCGCCAGCCGAAGCGCCGGCGCCGAAGCCGATGCCTGCGCCGACCCCGGCGGAGGCGCCGATGCCGATCCCCGCGCCGACGCCGATGCCGATTCCGGCCGAGAGGCTGAAACCGGCGGCCGCCTTCAGCGACACGCCGCCGGACACCGTCAGCGCGCCGCCGGCGGCCATGCGCATGTCCTCGATGCCGTTGGCGGCGGCGAGCGCGCGTCCGGCGCGCGGGTCGCCGGCGTTGGTCGCCACGCCGGTGACGCCCAGCGCCGCGGGCGGGGCGGTGGCGATCTTGGCCGTGGGCGGGTTGGGCGGCGGCTTGTCGTCGCCGACAGCCTGGATGGTGAGCTGCACCGTCGCGCGCAGCGGCACGCCTTCCGAGGACCAGAAGTCCAGGGTCTCGTTCAGGCTCTCGATGCAGCCGGTGAAGCTGAAGGAGCCCCAGCGGAACTGGAAGCGCGGCGGCTTGCTCTCTGCGCCCTGGGTTGTCTGGGCCAGGGTGCGCAGCTCGCCGGTCTTCTGCCGCACGTCCGTGCCGTCCTCGGTGGTGTCGAACACCAGCTCGGTCTCCAGCTTGCTGACCGTGCTCTGGGTGTTCTGCTTGGCCTTGCCGCCCTGGCCGCCGCCGGACTGCTCGTCCTGCAGCTTGTTGGTTAGGGTCACCTTCACCGACGCCGGGTTGATCATGACGTCGAAGCTGGCGCCCTTCGGCTCGATGGCCTCGAAATGCGCCTTGGCGGGACGGGAGTCGGGGGCTTCGCTCATGATGCGGCCGCCATGTCGAGGCCTTCGTGGGCCAGGTGGATCTCCTCGATGGCGACCTCGGTCCCGCGCGCGCTCAGGTCGCCGACGCGGAACTTCACCGGCATGGCGTTGCGCAGCCGCCAGCCGAGCACGGCCTCGCCTGCGGCGATCAGGGAGATGGTGACGTCGGCCCGGCCGGCCGGGCCCCAGCCGCCGTTCGTCGCCCCGTCAGCGCCGGCGAACATCGACCACCAGGCCCACAGGTGGCGCGAGCGGACCACGCCGCGCTTCAGCACCACGGTGGCGAAGCTGACCGGGCCGGCGCGCTGGAGCGGGCCGTAGTTGCGGCCGCCCTCCTTGATCACCTTCGGCTCCATGGTGGCTTCCAGGCCGGTGACCTCGGAGAAGCCGCCGGTGATCGCCTTGTCCAGCCCGCCGAACGGGACGAAGTCGCCGCCGCCGCTGGGCTGGAACGCCACGAAGAAGGCGAAGCCGGGGAAGGGGGCCAGCGGATCCTCGCCGGCGGGGATCGCCGCCATCAGGCCGCCTCCGCGATGGCCGCGCCGCCCGCTTCGGAAAGGGCGAGGCTGATGGTGATGCGCTGGATCGGCTGGGCGGCGGTGAAGGCGATGGCGGCCACCACCCGCCCGGTGTCGATGTCGCTCTGGGTCATGGTGCTGCGGTCGCAGGTCACGGTGTAGGCCTCCGCGGCGCTGGCGCCGGCCAGGGCGCCGGCCGCCCAAAGGCGGTCGAGATAGGCTTCCAGTTCGGTCTTCAGTTCGGCCCAGAGCGCCGGGCCGGAGGGCTCGAACAGCCGCGCCGCGCCCAGCCACCGCGCCGCCCGCAGGATCAGGTTGATCAGCCGCGAGACCCCGCCGGCGCGCCACTGCACGTCGCTGGAGGCAGTGGCGTCGCTGAGCACGCTCCAGCGGCCGACCTTCGTCCCGAGCAGCGACAGGCGGTCGCCCAGCCAGTCGGCGCGGCCGTCGGCCAGGCCGCGCGCCAGGTCGCTCGAGCCCAGCTCCGGCGTCACCGCACGGATCGAGGCGAGCGGCGCGCCGGCGGCGCTGCGGAAGGCGCCGCGCGACAGGGTGGTGCGGGCGATGGCGCCCAGCAGCACGCCCTCGGGCGCCTGCAATCCCTCAGGCAGGACGTCGGAGGCCTCGGTCGCGACCCATGGATAGGCGAGCTGGAGACGCGCGCTGCCCAGCCACTGCGCATCGAGCAGGCGCTGCTTGGCGGCGGGCAGGCCTTCCTCGTCCAGCACCGACAACGGCCAGGCCTCCGCCCGGGCGGGCGCGGCGTCCGCCTCGTGCGAGGGCAGCGGCAGGCTGGCGACCAGCATGACGTCGCGGCGATGTCCGGCGCCGCCGGCGGGCGACAGCATCTTCAGCGTATGCTGCAGCGCGCCGGCCCAGGCCTTGTAGCCGACGCGGTCGAGGCGCGGGGCGGCGAGCTCCAGGCGGTCGTGGCGCGGCGGCGGCGCGGCGGTGGGCGCGACCGGGGCGCAGGGCTTGAACTGCTCCGGAACCGGCGGCGGCGCAGCCTGGCCGGCGACGGGCTGCGGCGAGGCGGCGAACAGCTCGGGCAGGTCCGGCAGCGCCATCAGGGCGACGTCGTCGAGGGCGAAGGCCAGCGCCGCGCCGCTCCAGGTCTTGGCGTCTCCTGCCGAGACGGACCTGCCGAGCCCCCCGAAGCCGGGCAGCAGGGGGACCCGCTGGGCGGCGTCCGGCGGGGCGAGCTTCGGCGGCGACTTGTCGGTGTCCCAGGAGATCAGCCTGCGCCGGGCCGCCAGCACCTGGGCGGGGTCGGCGCGGTCGATCAGCGGCGGCGGATCGCCCGTGCGGACCACATAGGCGCGCGCGCCGCCTTCCAGGAAGAAGCTGCGCACCGCCAGCCCCAGGGGGCAGGGGACGCTCAGCGCCGAACCCGCCTCCACCGACCGCTCGTCCCAGGCGAAGAGGGCGTCGAAGTCGCTCCAGCTCTCCACCGGCACGGGCACGTCCAGCAGCGCCGCCACCTGGGCGTCGCTGCGCGCACAGGCGCCCTGGCCCGCCCAGCCGGCCGCCTCCAGCCAGGCGCGCAAGGCGTCCGGGACCGCGCCGGGGCGGCGCGGCGTCAAGCCCACGAAGAGCGCGACGTCGGCGCGCACGCCGACCTGGCCCTTGGCGGCCGGCGCCTGGCGGACGATGAGGCGTGGAAGGGGCATGGCGCGCCTAGTCGACGAACTCGAAGCCCTCGGAGGCGACGACCAGTTCTTCCAGCGCCACGTCGCTGCCGCCCTTGCCGGCGAGCGTGGGTCCGGTCCATTTCAGCGGGCGGGCGTTGATCAGCTTCCACTTCATGACCGGGGCGCCCTGCTCGTCGTTCAGGGTCACCTGGACGTTGCGCTGGGTGAACGGGCTGGTTCGGGTGGCCTGGACCCAGGTCCAGAAGGTCTTCAGCCCCATCACCCCGCGCTTGAAGGTGACGTCGCTGGCCTTGTGCAGGCCCGGGATCTTGCGGACCCGGTTCTCCTTGTCGTTGCCCTGGCGGTACTCCATCAGGGTGATCTCGGTGCCCAGGCCGCTCACGTCGGAGAAGCCGCCGAGCGCCGAGGTCGAGGAGACGTCGTCGCCCAGTTCGACGATGAAGTTGAACGCCGGAAACGGTGTGTCACGCGTGGCCACGACAGATCTCCCTAGTCACGGGCGTCGGCCGTCTTCTGGCCGATCCGGAAGATGACGAATTCAGCGGGCTTGAGGGCGGCGACGCCGACGAGGCAGATCAGCCGGCCGTTATCGAGGTCGTTCTGCGACATGGTCGAGCGGTCGCAGCGGACGAAGAACGCCTCCTTCGGCGAGGCGCCGAGCAGGGCTCCGCTCAGCCACTCGTTGTAGAGGAAGTCGCTGATGGTGGTGGTGACGTTGGCCCACAGCCGCTCGCCGTTCGGCTCGAACACCGCCCACTGGGTGCCGCGGTCGATCGAGTTCTCCAGGTAGAGGAAGTAGCGGCGGATGTTGACGTACATCCACTCCGGGTCGGAGCTGATGGTGCGCGCGCCCCAGACGCGGATGCCGCGGTTCGGCAGGGTGCGGATGCAGTTGACGCCGAGCGGGTTCAGCACCTCCTGCTCGCCGAAGCGGATCTCGCGCTGCAGGCGCAGCGCGCCCGTGACCGTCTCGTTGGCGGGCGCCTTCCAGACGCCGCGGTTGATGTCGCTGCGCGCATAGATGCCGCAGACGAAGCCCGAGGGCGGCAGGGGCAGTTCGCTGGGCTGGGTGGGGTCGGTGGCCGACAGCGGATTGGCCACGACCACCCAGGGGTAGTAGAGGGCGGCGTAGCTGCTGTCGATCAGGCTCTTGAGGTCGCGCGCGCCCTGGATGTCCAGGTTGGGCGGAGTGTCGAGCACGGCGATGCGGTAGGAGCGGCGGGTCTCGGCATGGCCGATCAGCGCCTGGTTCACCGCCGCCGGCGTGGGGGCGGCGAAGCTGGAGGCGCCGGGCGCGGCGACGATCGAGATGTCCTCCAGCGCCAGCAGCAGGTCGAGCGCGGACTGGAAGTCCGTCGTGGCGGGCGCGCCGGTCCCGTCGCTGCCGCCCTTGAGCAACACCGGATCGGGGGCCCCGGCGAGCTGGGCGCGAAGCTCGAAGGGGGTGACGGCCGCGCCGACGTTCAGCTGGATCGGGTTGGTCAGGGCGTCGCTGGCCACCGGCGGGGCAGCGCCCAGCACCAGGCCGGCGTAGCGCGGGTGCGAGGGGTGGAAGCCCAGGCCCGCGTATTCGGCGACCACGCCGGACGGATCGCTCACCACGACCGAAAGGGTCAGCACGCTCACCGCGCCGTCCGCGCCGAGGTTGTTGTAGGCGTCGGCGTTGGCCGCGGTCGTCGTCACCTGGTCCAGGCCGATGACGAAGTAGTCGTTGGCGATCTGGATCATAGTGCCGGGCGGCAGCTTCTGGGCGAGCCGCTTGGTGCTGGCGAGCACGGTCTGGGTCAGCAGCACCGTGTAGTTCACGCCCGGCGAGACCTCGGCCCCGCCGGCGGTGCGCGCGGAGACCGACACCTGCTTGTTCGCCGCGCCCGGCGGGTTGGCGAGCGGACCGCTGCTGGCGGCCGCCGCGGCTGCGCCCAGCACGCGCGCGACGTAGAGCCGGCCGCCACCGTTGTCGAAGAAGGCCTTGGCGGCGAGCGCCACGTAGTTGGGCGCGTAGCCGGCGCCGATCTTCAGGTTGTCGAGGCCGCCGTAGTAGCGCTCGAAATCGGCGAAGGAGGTCAGCAGCGGCGGGGTGAGCGCGCCGGCGCCGGCGCTCACCGGCCCGCGGGCGGTGAGGCCGACGAAGGCCGCGGTGCTGGTGCCGACGCCCGCGATCGACTTGGATCGGAAGCTGGTCTCTTCGACGTAGACGGCTGGGGCGAGATATTCTGGCATCAGCAGCTCCTTCGGGCGCCAGGCTGTTCGGTCGTGGACGGCGGGGCGTCCGGCGTTATTGGCGGGGTCATGGCGGCGTCCAGGAGACGGCGGCCGTACGCGTCTCGCCGGCGGCGATGCGGATCCCGGCCTGGGCCTGGGCGCCCGCGGCCAGCCGGGTCTCCAGGTCGTCGGGGTCGATCAGCGGCCCGCCGCGCGGCGTAAGGCGTGCGGCCGCAAGGTCCGCATCGGCGGTGAAGCGGGCCAGCGCCGGGTCGACGATCACGTCAAGGTCGGCGGCCAGGTCGGGCAGGGCCGCGCCGCCCGGGCCGTCGCTGCGCACCGGAGCGGCGGGAACCAGCAGCACCGCATCGCCCGCCGCGTCAGTGACCGCACGCGCTTGCGGCAGGCCGCCGGCCGGGCGCAGCCTGACCAGCGCGCCTTCGACACGCCGCTGGTCGTCGGCCCGCCGGACGGTGACCGACAAGGCGGCGGCGAGGCCCGTCGGCGAGGCGCAGGGGCTGGGCAGCAGCGCCACCTCCACTGGGCGGAACAGGGAGTCCGGCGAGCTCATGTTCGCCGTCGCGCTGGTGCGCGGCAGCTTCAGGGCGAAGCGCCGCGCGGCCAGCCGGCGCTCGCTCGGCCGCAGGTCGAGCTGCAGGACCACGGAGCCGAGGGCCGGGGTGGTGGGCGGCGCATCGAACGCAGCGGCATGGGCGGCGAGGCCCGGCGCGGCGGTCACCACCGCCAGGCCCGAGGCCTTGCGCAGGATGCGCACGCCGTCGGCCTCCACCGCCACCGGCGAGACCACCGGCGCGCCGGCGGCGTCGACGAAGCTGAGCGCGGCCAGGACGCGGCGGTCCAGGTATTCGTAGGCGGGGGCCATCAGACGGGCGCCTCCGCGAGGGGATCGGCGTCGGCGAAGCCGAGGCGGGTGGCGACCACCGGGGGCCACTGCTGCGCCTCACCGAAGGTCACCCGCACGACCCGGGCGACGAAGGTGAAGCTCACCCGGTATTTCTGCTGCAGGGAGTCCCAGATGCGGAACACCGCCTCCGGCGGCTGGGCGTCGGGCAGGACCTGGACGATCTCGTCGCGCGCCCACACGGCCGCGTCGCGCAGCACCGAACGGTCGAGCACCGGATGGCGGGTGACCTCGAGCATGGCCCAGCTGAGCATCGAAAGCTCCTCCGCGCTGGTCGCCGACCAGGCGGCGACGAGGTAGCGCAGCTCGAGCGAGAGGGCGGCGGCCTGGCCCGGATTGCGGGCGGCCGGGTGCGGGCGCAGGTGCTCGGACGAGCCCAGGTGGTAGCAGGTGAGGGAAAGGCCGGCGGTCGGGGGCGTCGCGGCGAGCTTGCCGGTCGGCACATGCTCGATCGGGAAGTTGGCCGGGAGGCTGTTGAGCTGGTTCGCCGCGGCGAGCAGGTCGCGCCGGGCCTTCAGCAGGGCCACGATGGACTCGCCCACCTGGTTGACCGCCGCCAGTGTCGCCATCAGTGCGGTCTCCCGCCGGCGATGTCGTGCAGCTGCCGCCGCAGGCTCGCGAGCGCGGCCTCGATCTCGGTGAAGTGCCCGACCGACCGGCTGTAGAGGCTCTCGATGCGGATCAGCAGGCGCGGCGATTCGTCATACGGCGCCGGATCGAGCCGCGCCCGTACGATGAAGGCGTAGCCTTCGCCCTGATCCTGCTGCGCGCTGACGTCCGACACGAGGCCTCCTTTCGTGCCGGCAACAGAGCAGGCCTCGATCTCGCGACGCTTCCCCGATGTTCGCCGCAGGCTCGGCGACGGATCGCCCGGCTCTTGCCTTGGGGCGCGCTGGCGGTCCGCGGGGGCTCGCTCACCCCTCGCCGCGGTCTCACCGAAGTCTCACCAGATTGTTCGCCTCGGCGATCACAGGCGCAAAGACGCGCGGGCGCACATGCAGACAATGCACGGGCGGGCGAGGAAGATCCGTCGGAGGGATGGGTTTCGAGCCGGGCGCCGCGTCATCCGTCTTCGCCCGCATGAAGCGGGCCAAGACGGAAGATCAAACCCCTTGCGCGCGAGCCCTCGAGGCCGGCGGGGAAAAGGCGCTCCAGGCGGCCAGGCGCGAGCGGACGCTGGCCTCGCGCAGGGCGGTGAGCGGGTCCTTGCTGGCCATCAGCCGCCGCAGCTCGGAGACGTCGATCTCCGGCGCGGGCCCGTTGCGGACATATTCCATCAGCGCCTGGGTCTCGACCATCGGGGCCACGCCCATCTCCCGGGCGATCAGGCGGCGGTAGGCCTCGAACTGCCGCAGCGCCTGCGGCCTCTGGCCGTTCAGCACATAGAGCCACATCATCTCGTACTGCACCTGCTCGCGGAACGGATCGGCGGTCAGGATGCGGCTGCCGTAGCTCAGGGCGTCTTCAAAGTCGCAGGCCTGGGCGCTGTCGCGCATCAACAGGCCCAGCCCGCGCAGTTCCAGGGCGTGCAGCCGTTCGCGCTCGACGATCGCCCAGTCCGAGGCCGAGCCGTCCAGGAACGGACCTCGGCAATGCTCGACCGCCTCGGCGAGCCGGTTGCGCAGGGCGGGCTCGAGGGCGGCGCCGTCGGCGGAGCTGCCGGCGGCGCGCACCGCCAGCTCCAGCTCGCGCGCGTCGATCCAGGTCCCGGGACAGGTCTCGAGCGCGACGTGCTCGCCGCCAGAGCGCAGGACGATGCCGTCGAAATCCGCCAGCGCTTTGTTGATGCGCCAGACGGCGGTGTTGAGGGCGGCGCGCGCCCGCGCCGGGTCGGCGTCGGTCCAGAACAGGTCGGCCAGGCGCTCGCGGCGGACGTTGTGGCCGGAGTGGGTCACGAGGTAGGCGAAGACGTCCCCGGCCGAGCCGGAGAGCGACGCGCGCCCGCCGCTGTCACCCCTCCTGATCGATAAGGAGCCCAAGAGGGTGATAATGGGAAAACCGTGTTCCATCCCGCCCGACCTTGGCCGGGACCATGGCATTGCGAAAATGTAATGCCAACCAGTAAAATCTCAGCGTGTAGACCTCTTTTGTACCACAATTAGGGCGTGTGGCCATAAATCCGTCCCATTGGCGCCGAGGCGGGTCGTCAGACGCCGCCTGGGGATGCCGCGATGTGGTTCCCCTAGTCGGGAGGGCCGGGAAGGGCTCAGCCGGACCGCACCGCCGTCCGGCTGATCAGGGACGCCGACCCGCACCAGGGCTCGGTCTGCGTCTACGTGCCGGGCACATTCCCGAGTCGCCGGTTCGACTTTCCGACGCGCAAGTTCAGCGCGGACACCTATACCGCGGGCTTGAGCTACCAGGCCACGCGCTCGACCATGCTGTACGTGACGGCTCGCAGCGGCTTCAACCTGTCCGCCCCGCCCGTCTCCAGCGTCAGCAGCTTCGGGCCGGAAAAGGTGAAGGACGTCGAGGTCGGCGCCAGGTCGGCAAGCTGCAGGTCGAAGGCCAAGGCTCTGTCTCCGATAGGGTGCATCGCGTCGGTGTCTCGGGCGCGTCGCGGGTCGCTACTCACGGCTTGACTTCGAGGGACGCGATCTTCCCGCGCTCAAGGTGGAACAAGAACCGCAGGTCCACTTGGCCGCCGGGGAAGTCCCCTTCGAGGTGGCTGTACACCACCGTCAGGCCGGGCTCGCGTTCGATCCGGAACGGCTCGCAAGTGTAGGTGTATTTGGCGGCGGCTTCGGTCTTCCACTGCCGGATGGCCGCGAGGCCCACGTGGGTCTCGCCCTCGTCCTTCACCACCGCGTCATTCGTAAAGCAGCGCGCGACGGCGTCGGCATCGAGCCGGTCGGCGGCGAAGTAGGCGGCGATCGGTTCCGGAAGGCTGATGTTCGGGCGCTCGGTCATGGCGGTCTCCATCGCTCTCAGTGAGACCAAGATGGGCGCTTTATGAGATTAGATAATCGGCTAGAAATTTATCAGGTCATTTAGAGAAGGTGGCATAATGCGTGGCTCGGACTTCGCCGAATTGAAGGCGTTCGCGGCCATCGTGGAGCGCAGGAGCTTCGCGCGCGCCGCCGACCATCTGGGCCTCTCGGCTTCGGCGCTCAGCCAGACGATCCGCCTGCTCGAAACCCGCCTGGGTGTGCGGCTGCTGAACCGCACGACCCGCAGCGTCGCCCCGACCGAAGCCGGCGTGCGGCTCTACGGCCGGATCGCGCCGATGATCCAGGAGCTGGACGCCGCGGTCGCCGAGGTCGTGGCCGCGACCGGCCGGACGGCCGGGACGTTGCGCATCAACACCATTGGCATGGCCGCGAAGACGCTGATCGCGCCGGCGCTTGGCCGTTTCCACAGGACACACCCGGATGTCGTCCTGGACATCGTCATCGACGACAGCCTCAGCGACATCGTGGCGGGCCGCTTTGACGCCGGCATCCGCGTCGGGGAGCGTCTGGAGAAGGACATGATCGCTGTGCGGCTGACCCCCGACATACCTCTGCTCGCCGTCGCGTCCCCGGACTACCTGGCCGTCCACGGCGAACCGCACTTGCCCGAGGACCTGCATCGTCACGCCTGTATCAACTGGCGCTTCCCCGGCAGCGGGGCGATCTACCGCTGGGAGATGGAGAAGGAAGGCAAGAAGGTCAGCCTCGGTGTCGAAGGGCCTCTGATTTCAAACCTTCAGGAGATCGCTCTCGAAGGCGCATTGCAGGGCATGGGCATTCTCTACGCCTACGACCACGACGGCGTGGACGACGCGCTCGCGGCAGGGCGGCTCAAGCGCGTCCTGGCAGATTGGTCGCCAACGCTGCCTGGCCTGTTTCTCTATCATCCGAGCCGGCGTCATCCGCATCCCGCGCTGCGGGCGTTCGTCGATTGTCTACAAGAGCAAGCGAGAGGCCGCCCGAGATGGCGAATGGAAACCAAGTGAAAGTCGGCTTCGAGTCCAGCATCGGTCATTTGACGCGTCTGGCGTTAACTTCCGCATTCGGACCCATGGCGAACGTTGGGAGGGTCTCCTTCCGGAAGCTTGTCGCAAAGCTACGCCGAAGGCCCGAATCCCATCAACGTACGTCCGCGTTTGACGCATCGCGACCCAAAAATGCGGCACATGAAATTCAGAGTCGTAGATATCGAGACGGCGGGCGGCGATCCCTCCGAAATCCTAGGGTGCGATAGACTGCGATCTGCGGATCGACCGGAAAATCGCTCATAAGCGCCACTTGGCTGATTATCCCATAAGCGGCAATGCATTGCATTTTAGCCAGTCCCCCTCAGAAACGCTCAAGCGTGCAGCTCCGGCAGCTGCCCAATGAGACGACGCATGTAATCCAGCAGCCGTTCTCGATCGGCCGGCGGCAAGCAACTGAGCAGCGTCTGCTCGCGCGCAAGCGCGACCTTCAGAATGCGGTCATGCACCTGCCAACCCTGTTCGGTCAGGTGGAGCTGTTTGCTGCGGCGGTCGCCCGCGCCGGCATGGGTGGCCAAGAGACCCCGTTCCGTGAGGGTGCGTATCGCCCGGGCCACCGCGCCTTTGTCGATGCCCACAAGATGACAGATGTCATGCGGACGAGCTCCTGGCGTCGCAGCTGCGCCGGATAGAACGCGCCACTCCACGATGCCGACGCCGAACTCGCGCATGTAGAGCTGGGACGCCGACGCCGAAAGCTTGTTGGAAAGCCGCGTCAGCAGGAACGGAAAGTAGCGCTCCAACTCCAATGTCGCATGGAGGTCTCTCCCCGCCCCGCCCGGCGCCTGTCCTGATCGGCTCATATAGTGGATACCTCCACTTTTTTGTGGACTCATCCACTATGTATGCGCAATTTGCGGCCAGCCGATAGAGGGGGGCGACATGCCGCGACGAACTCACCGGGGCGCGCCAGTGCTCGAGCTCGATCCGTTCGATGACGCGTTCCTGACCGATCCCTACCCGGGCTATGCGCTTCTGCGAGAAGCTGGTCCCGTCGTTTGGCTGGAACGCTACCAAGTCTGGGCGATGGCCCGGTTTGGCGAGGTGAACGCCAGCTTGCGCGACTGGGAGACCTTCTGTTCCAGTCGCGGCGTCGGCCTCGCCGATTTCAGCAAGGAGGACCCTTGGCGCCCGCCGAGCCTGCTGCTCGAGACGGACCCGCCGCTGCATGATCGCATGCGCGCGATCCTGAATCCGATCGTCAGCATGGCCGCCCTGAACGCTTATCGGCCCGCCTGGCGCGAGGTCGCCGATCAATTGGTGCGGGCCCTTGTCGCGCGCCGCGCGTTCGACGCCGTGACCGAGCTGACCGAGCCGTTCCCGCTGAAGGTGTTTCCGGACGCCATCGGCATGCCGGCGGCCTGCCGGGACCGGCTGCTCGAATACGCGTCGCTGGCGTTCAACGCCTTTGGTCCGCGCAATGCGCGCTCGAACCAGGCGCTCGAGGCCGCCGCGCCTCTGATGGGCTGGGTGGCCGAGACCTGCAAGCGCGCGGCCTTGAGCCCGGAGGGTTTCGGCGCTCAAATCTTCGAGGCGGTGGACCGCGGCGAGATCAGCGAAGGCGACGCCGAGCGGCTGGTCCGCTCATTTCTGACGGCCGGCGTCGACACGACGATCAATGGCCTCGCCGGTATGATCTACGCATTCGCCACGCACCCCGAGCAGTGGGATCTTGTCAGACGCGACCGCAGCCTCGTCCGCGGGGCGTTCGAGGAGGCGGTTCGCTGGGCCTCGCCGGTCCAGACCTTCTTCCGCACCACGACCCGCGAGGTCGAGGTCGCAGGGATCACCCTTCCGGAAGGCGAAAAGGTGCTGTTGTTCCTCGCCGCGGCCAACCGCGACCCGGAACGTTGGGCCTCGGCGGACCAGTTCGATGTTCGCCGCCGCGCGGGCGGCCACGTGGGGTTCGGAGTGGGAATCCACGCCTGTCTCGGCCAGGTGGTCGCGCGCGTGGAAAGCGAGATTGTCCTGAACAGCCTGCTGGACCACGTCGAGAGACTGGAGCTGACCGCGCCGGCTGAATTGCGGCTGAACAATACGCTGCGTTCGTTTGCGCACATGCCGGTGCGGGTGCAGCCCGCCCTGATCGCCTAGATCGCGTCCGCGCCCCCGGCTCCGTAAGCCGTGGCTCACGAGCATCACCCCAACGAGCCGAGTGACCCCAACCCTACCGCCGCGAGGCGGTCCGCCTGAGCAATGTGGCAGCTCCGCGGCCCGCCTCGCTCAGCGAATTTCCACCACCTCTGTGGACGCTACCACATTGTCGGCAGCCGCTGCACCCGCCGCGCTAGACCCACTGGGGCACGTTACCGTCCGCATAGCGTGCGCCATAGCTGCCCTCCGGAAGAAGGCCGCGGACGTGGTCCACGTCCTGCTGCGTCAGCACGATGTCGGCAGCGGCGATATTCTCTGCGAGGCGGCCCCGCTGCCTCGTGCCCGGAATCGCAACAACGTCGTCCCCTTGGGCCAGGAGCCAGGCGAGCGCCAGTTGGGCGACCGTGAGACCCTTGCTGTCGGCATACGCAGTAAGTCGGCGTACAGCTTCGACATTCCGCTCAAAGTTTCCAGGCTGCCAGCGCGGGTCGGTCCGCCGCAAGTCGCCTTTCTCGTACTCGGCCGCAGGCTTCACCGCAGCCGTCAGGAAGCCGCGTCCGAGAGGGGAGTAGGCCACCAGCGCGATCCCGAGTTCGCGGATCGTGGGGAGCAACTGTTCGACGTCGCGCTCGAAAACCGAATACTCGGTTTGCAACGCGGAAACAGGCTGCACCGCATGCGCCTTGCGGATGGTCTGGGCTCCGGCCTCGCTGAGACCGAACCACCTCACCTTGCCTTGCCGGATGAGGTCCCCGACGGTCCCGGCGACATCCTCGATCGGGACATCGGGATCGACGCGGTGCTGATAGAACAGGTCCAGGTGATCGACGCCGAGATTGCGCAGGCTGTTCTCGGCGACTTCGCGTATATGACTAGGCCGGCTGTCACAGCCGAACGCACGGGTGAAGCCGAACTTGGTTGCGATGACGACCTTGTCCCGGAAGCGGTTCACGGCCCGACCGACCAGCTTCTCATTCTCACCCCAGCCGTAGACCTCGGCAGTGTCGAAGTGGGTCACGCCCTGGTCATAGGCCTTCCAGATGATGTCGACCCCTTGCGCCGCATCACTCGCGCCGTAGGCCAGATGGAAGCCCATTGCGCCGTAGCCGATGGCGGAGATTTCAGGACCGGCCGCGCCGAGCTTGCGGTATCGCATTGCGAATTGCTCCTTCAGGAGTGCAGACGGCCAGACGGAGCCCCGCCTGCGTCGGTTCGAAAGCGCGTTAGCCTTTACAATCGCCCAAGCGGACATACCAAACGTCTGAGGGGGCTCGTGAGCGCTGGCTGGCCCGCCTCCGGCAAGCCGCCGTTCGCGCCGGCTGTTGTGGTGACCAGGTCAGGGCGGGTCTGACACCAGGGCGCGCAATTCGGCGGCGATC
>CBJNAS010000058.1:0-13887 GCA_966434565.1 uncultured Phenylobacterium sp. | reverse complement strand
ACCAGCGCTTCGTCGGCAACGTCGGCTGGCGCCAGGACGAGCAGACCTTCGACGCCGCCCGGGTCGACCTCGCCTACGGCCGGTTCAAGCTGTTCTACGCCTACATCAACCGGGTGAACCGCATCCTGGGCGAGATGCGCGACTGGAACTCCGACAGCCACCTGGCGAACCTGACCTATTCGCCCGCCGAGCAGCTCCGGCTCGAAGCCTTCGTCTATGCCCTGGATTTCTCCAACTCGAAGCCGAACACCTCGCTGACCAAGGGCGTGAAGGCGTCGGGCAAGACCTGGGTGGGCCTCTACCAGCTGGCCTACAACGCGACCTGGGCCCAGCAGAGCGACTATCACCACGCCACGGCGCGCTACAGCCTGGACTACTGGAGCGCCGACCTCACCGGGACCTTCGACATCTACTCGGCGAAGGTCGCCTATGAGCAGCTGAACGGCAACGGGACGCGCGGCTTCTCCACCCCGCTCGCCACCACGCACGCCTTCAACGGCTGGGCGGACGCCTGGGTGATGGCCGCCGGCGGCAACAAGAGCTTCGTCGACGGCATCAAGGACCTGAACTTCCAGATCAACGTCAAGCCGCGCCTGAAGCTGACCTACTTCTACAACACCGATATCATCGTCCGGTACCACCACTTCGACGACGAGCGCACCGGCGCGCACCTGGCCAACGAATGGGACGCCCAGGTGCTGGCGGCGATCACGCCGAAGCTGACCGCGGCTATCAAATTCGCCGATTTCAGCCGCGAAACGACAATGCCCAAGGGCACAGCGGCGCCGCCGCCCTCCCGCAAGAAGGTCTGGTTCACGCTGGAATACAAGCTGTGAGCCCGCGCGCCCGAACCCCCATCACCCAGGACGATTCCATGACCGCCCCGAAGAATTTCAACATGACCCGCCGAGGCGCGCTCACCGCCGCCGCCGCCACCCTCGCCGCCGCCAAGACCCTCCTGCCGTCCGGCGCCTTCGCCGCCGGGCCGGGCCCGGAGGTCGCCAAGGCCAAGCTGGGCTTTATCGCGCTCACCGACTCCTCGCCGGTGATCATCGCCAAGGAACGCGGCATCTTCGCCAAGTACGGCATGCCCGACGTGGAGGTGCTGAAACAGGCCTCCTGGGCCGCCACCCGCGACAACCTGGTGCTAGGCTCCGGCGGCGGCGGCATCGACGGCGCCCATATCCTGTCGCCCTTGCCCTACCTGATGACCACGGGCGCGGCCACCGGTGGCAAGCCCACGCCGATGAACATCCTGGCCAGGCTCAACCTCAACGGCCAGGCGATCAGCGTCGGCAACGACCTGAAGGCGGTCAAGGTCGGGCTGAACAGCGCCGGCGCCAAGGCCAAGTTCATGCAGCTGAAGGCGCAGAACAACATCGCCAAGATCGCCATGACCTTCCGCGGCGGCACCCACGACCTGTGGGTCCGCTACTGGCTGGCGGCCGGCGGCATCAATCCCGAGACCGACGTCGCCACCATCGTCATCCCGCCGCCGCAGATGGTCGCCAACCTCAAGGCCGGCACCCAGGACGCCTTCTGCGTCGGCGAGCCCTGGAACGGCCAGACGGTCAACCAGAAGATCGGCTACACCGCCTGCCTGACCTCCGAACTGTGGATGAACCACCCGGAGAAGGCGTTCGGCATGCGCGCCGACTGGGTCGCCAAGTATCCGCGCGCCGCCGAGGCCCTGACCATGGCGATCATGGAAGCGCAGATGTGGTGCGACAAGATGCAGAACCGGCCGGCGATGTGCTCGATCGTGTCAGGGCGCCAGTACATCAACGTGCCGATGAACGACATCCTTCCCCGCCTGCAGGGGACGATCGACTATGGCGACGGACGCCAGGCGAAGGGGTCGCCGCATTACATGAAGTTCTGGGCCGACAACGCCTCCTTCCCCTACAAGTCGCACGACCTGTGGTTCCTGACCGAGGACGTGCGCTGGGGCGTGCTGCCGCAGTCGACCAACAAGATGGCCCTGGTGAACAAGGTCAACCGGTCGGACATCTGGCGCGCCGCGGCCAAGTCGCTGGGCGTGCCGGCTCCGGCTTCCGACAGCCGCGGGCCCGAGCACTTCTTCGACGGCAAGGTCTTCGACCCGGCGAACCCGGCCGCCTACCTCGCCAGCCAGTCCATCAAGAAGCTCGTCTAAGGACAGGAGACCATGGCTCTTCCAGCCTTCAAGACGGACCTCGAGCCGGCGGGGGCCAAGCCGCCGGCCGAGATCCTCGCCCTGCCGGCGCGGCGAGCGCCGATCGCGGCCAAGCTCCGGCCGGCGTTGCAGAACGCCGTCGGCGTCACCTTGCCGCCGGTGTTCGGCGTCGCCTTCCTGCTGATCGTCTGGGAGATCGTCGCCGCCAATGCGCCGGGGGGGCTGCCAGCCCCCACGGCGATCTGGAGCGAAAGCCGCGAGCTGATCCTGCACCCCTTCTTCGACCACGGCGGGGTGGACAAGGGGCTGTTCTGGCACGCTCTGACGAGCCTCAAGCGCGTGGCGATCGGTTTCAGCCTGTCCGCGGTCGTGGGCATCGCGCTGGGCGTGCTGGTCGGCGCGAGCCGTCTGGCGCACCGCAGCCTGGATCCGATCTTCCAGGTTCTGCGCACCGTGCCGCCGCTTGCCTGGCTGCCGATCTCGCTGTCGGCCCTGCACCAGGCCAATCCCTCGGCCCTGTTCGTGATCTTCATCACGGCGATCTGGCCGATCATCATCAACACGGCGGTGGGCGTGCGCAACGTGCCCCAGGACTACCGCAACGTCGGCCGGGTGCTGCGGCTCTCGCCGGTGGGCTACTTCTTCAAGATCCTGCTGCCGGCGGCCACGCCCTACATCTTCACGGGCCTGCGGATCGGGGTGGGCATGAGCTGGCTCGCCATCGTCGCCTCGGAGATGCTGCTGGGCGGCGTGGGCATCGGCTTCTTCATCTGGGACCAGTACAACGCCTCGCGCATCTCCGACATCGTCGTGGCCCTCACCTGGGTCGGCCTGGTGGGCTTCGCCCTCGACCGCCTCGTCGGCCTGATCGGCCGCTTCGTCTCCCGCGGCGCCTCGGCCGGCTGAAGGATCTGACCATGACCAAAGCCTATCTTTCGATCGAGAACGTCGGCGTCACCTTCCAGGCGCGCGGCAAGGTCTCGGAGGTGCTCTGCGGCGTGGACCTGCAGGTGAGCGAGGGCGAGTTCGTCTCGATCATCGGCCACTCGGGGTGCGGCAAGTCGACCCTGCTGAACGTGGTGGCGGGCCTGCTGCCGGTGACCACCGGTGCGGTGATCCTCGACAAACAGGCCGTCGAGGCGCCGGGGCCTGACCGGGCTGTGGTGTTCCAGAATCACTCCCTGCTGCCCTGGCTCACTGTCTACGAGAACGTCCGCCTTGCGGTCGACCAGGTCTTCAAGTCTACGAAGAGCCGGGCCGAGCGCCATGACTGGACCCTGCACAACCTCAACCTCGTGCAGATGGCCCACGCCAAGGACAAGCGCCCATCGGAGGTTTCCGGCGGCATGAAGCAGCGCGTCGGCATCGCCCGGGCGCTGGCCATGGAGCCCAAGGTGCTGCTGCTCGACGAGCCGTTCGGGGCGCTGGACGCCCTGACGCGGGCGAATCTGCAGGACAGCGTGATGGAGATCCATGCCAAGCTCGGCAACACGGTGATGATGATCACCCACGACGTCGACGAGGCCGTGCTGCTCTCCGACCGCATCGTGATGATGAGCAACGGTCCGGCCGCCTCGATCGGCCAGATCCTCGAGGTCCAGCTGCCCCGGCCGCGGCGGCGGCTGGAGGTGGATGTCGCTCCGGCCTACGTCTCCGCCCGCCACGCCGTGGTGGAGTTCCTGCACGAACGTTCCCCCGGGGTTCGCGCAACCGCAGCGTGAGCTCAATTCCTGGGCGCCGGGCGAAAGCACGGCGCCCTCGTTTTAGGCGTCTCTCCAGATCGGCCCCCGGGCGCCTCGTTTTTGGAATGACGCACCGCAACAGGCGTGTATTTGCTTTGTTGCAGGCCCAGTGAACAACGGCGTTCCGGCCCCGACCGGCTCGATGACGAGCTGATCAAACCCCAGGCGACGCCGCCGCTTCAACCGCTTCTCGCACCGGGCTCAACCATGCTGGACCGCTCGTTCCTCAAGGCCGGCCACGCGCCGACTCTGTTCTCCGCCTTCTTCTATTTCGACCTCTCCTTCATGGTCTGGGTGCTCCTGGGCCCGCTGGGCGTGGCGATCGCCAAGACCTTCCACCTGGATCCCGCCCACAAGGGGCTCATGGTCGCCACGCCGCTGCTGGCGGGGGCCTTCCTGCGCCTCGTCTTCGGCGTGCTGGTCGATCACATCGGCCCGAAGCGCGCCGGCATCATCGGCCAGCTCGTCGTGCTCGCCGGCCTGAGCCTCGCCTGGTTTCTGGGCGTGCACAATTTCAGTCAGGTTCTGCTGCTCGGCGTCGTGCTCGGCGTCGCCGGCGCCTCCTTCGCGGTCGCCCTGCCGCTGGCCTCGCGCTGGTATCCGCCGGAGCACCAGGGCCTGGCGCTGGGCATCGCCGGCGCCGGCAACTCGGGCACCGCCCTGGCCGCTCTGTTCGCGCCCAGCCTCGCCAAGGCTTTCGGCTGGAACACCGTGATCGGCCTGGCCGCCCTGCCGCTCGCCTGCGCCTTCGTCGTCTACCTGCTGTTCGCCAAGGACGCGCCGAACCGGCCGCAGCCCAAGCGCCTGGTGCAGTACCTCGAGGTGCTCAAGACCACCGACGCCTGGTGGCTGATGTTCCTCTACAGCGTGACCTTCGGCGGCTTCTCGGGCCTGGCCTCGTCGCTGACCATCTACTTCGCCGCCGAGTACGCCCTGGATCCGGTCATGGCGGGCTTCTTCACCGCCGGCTGCGTCTTCTTCGGCTCGCTGCTGCGCCCGGTGGGCGGCGCGGTCGCCGACCGGATCGGCGGCGTTCGCACCCTGATGAGCGTCTACGCCCTGGCCGCCGTCGCCCTGGTGGTGGCGAGCTTCCATCACAACGGCCCGTTCGCGGCGCTCGGCGTGATCCTGGTCGGCATGGGCGCCCTGGGCGCCGGAAACGGGGCGGTCTTCCAGCTCGCGCCGCAGCGCTTCGGTAAGGAGATCGGCGTGGTCACGGGTCTCGTGGGCGCCATGGGCGGCGTCGGCGGCTTCTACCTGGCCATGACCCTCGGTCTCGCCAAGCAGGCCACCGGCTCCTACCAGGCGGGCTTCCTGGGTTTCGCGGCCCTGGCGTTGGTCGCGCTGGCCGCACTCGCCGCCCTGAAGGCCCACTGGCGCGCCCGCTGGCCGCAGCTCGCCGGCGTGCAGGCCGCCGCGGTCCGTCTCTAGTTCTCAGGGGTAAGGCTTCATGACCAAGGAAAGACTGGTCGTCATCGGCAACGGCATGGCCGGCTGCCGGGCGGTGCAGGAGGTGCTCAAACGCGAGCCCGGCCGCTACGAGATCGCCATCTTCGGCGCAGAGCCCCGGGTCAACTACGACCGGATTATGCTGTCGCCGGTGCTGGCGGGCGAGAAGACCTACGAGGACATCGTCATCAACGACGAGGCCTGGTATCGCGACAACGGCATCACCCTGCATGCCGGCCGCAAGGTCGAGGCGATCGACCGCCAGGCCAAGGTGGTCCGCGCCGAAGGCGGGCTGGAGGCGCCCTACGACAAGCTGCTGCTCGCCACCGGCTCCGATCCGATCCGTCTGCCGCTGCCGGGCGTGGACCTCGAGGGCGTCGTCACCTTCCGCGACCTCGACGACGTCGAGGCGATGATCGCGGCGGTGCAGCCGGGGGCCAAGGCGGTGGTCATCGGCGGCGGCCTGCTGGGCATCGAGGCCGCCTACGGCCTGGCCCGCCGCGGCATGGGCGCCACCGTCGTCCACCTGATGGACGTGCTGATGGAGCGCCAGCTCGACGCCTCGGCCGGCTTCCTGCTCACCCAGGCCCTGACCGAGCGCGGCGTCGACACCATCCTGGGCGCCAATTCCGAGGAGGTGGTGGGCCGTGACGGCAAGGTCGCCGGCCTGAAGCTGAAGGACGGCCGGGTCCTGGACTGTGACCTGCTGGTGATGGCCGTGGGCATCCGCCCCAACGCCACGCTCGCCAAGGCCGCGGGCCTGGAGGTCGGCCGCGGCGTGGTGGTGGACGACACCCTGCGCACCTCCGACCCGGACATCTACGCCGTGGGCGAATGCGTCGAGCACCGCGGCATGTGCTACGGCCTGGTCGCGCCGATCTGGGAGATGTGCAAGACGCTGGGCGACGCGCTCACCGGCGGCAAGGCGACCTACGAGGGCTCGGTGCTCTCGACGCGCCTGAAGGTCTCCGGGGTCGACGTTTTCTCCGCCGGCAAGTTCGCGGGCGGGGAAGGGTGCGAGGACATCGTCTTCCGCGACGCCGGGCGCGGCGTCTACAAGCGCATCGTGCTGGAGGACAACAAGGTCGCCGGCGCGGTCTTGTTCGGCGACGCCGCCGACGGCGGCTGGTACTTCGACCTGATGCGCTCCGGCGAGGAGGTCGGGGATATCCGCGAGACCCTGGTGTTCGGCCAGGCCGTGACGGAGGGCCTTCGGGGGCTCGACCCTAGCGCGGCCGTTGCGGCGATGGCGGATGACGCCGAGATCTGCGGCTGCAACGGCGTCTGCAAGGGGACCATCACCCAGGCCATCGCCGAGCAGGGGCTGAACACCCTGGAAACGGTGCGCGCCGTGACCAAGGCGTCGGCCTCCTGCGGCTCCTGCACGCCGCTGGTCGAGAAGCTGCTGATGGCCTCGCTGGGCTCCGCCTTCGAGGTCCGGACCGGGCCGAAGCCGGTCTGCAGCTGCACCGAAAAGGGTCACGACGAGGTGCGCCGCCGCATCGTCGCCGAGGGCCTGAAGTCGATGCCCGCCGTGATCCAGGCGCTCGAATGGCATACCCCTGACGGCTGCGCGACCTGCCGCCCGGCGCTGAACTACTACCTGCTGTGCGCCTGGCCGGGCGAGTACCGCGACGACAAGCAGTCCCGCTTCATCAACGAGCGGGTGCACGCCAACATCCAGAAGGACGGCACCTATTCGGTGGTGCCGCGCATGTGGGGCGGCGTCACCACGCCGGCCGAGCTGCGCGCCATCGCCGACGTGGCGGACAAGTACGACATCCCCACCGTCAAGGTGACCGGCGGCCAGCGCATCGACCTGCTGGGGGTCAAGAAGGACGACCTGCCGAAGGTCTGGGCGGACCTGAACGCCGCAGGCATGGTCTCCGGCCACGCCTATGCCAAGGGCCTGCGCACCGTGAAGACCTGCGTCGGTTCCGAGTGGTGCCGCTTCGGCACCCAGGATTCGACCCACCTGGGCGTCGAGCTGGAGAAGGCCATGTGGGGCTCCTGGTCCCCGGCAAAGGTCAAGCTGGGCGTGTCCGGGTGTCCGCGCAACTGTGCGGAAGCCACGGTCAAGGACATCGGCGTCGTCTGCGTCGACAGCGGCTACGAGATCCACATCGGCGGCGCCGCGGGGCTGCACGTGCGCAAGACCGACGTGCTCACCAAGGTCGCCACCGAGGAGGAGGCGATCTGGGCGATCTGCGCGGTCATGCAGCTCTATCGCGAGAACGCCTGGTACCTGGAGCGCATCTACAAGTGGATGGAGCGCGTGGGCCTGGAGAGCATCCGTCTCGAGATCGAGAATCCCGAGCGGCGGCGCCAGCTCTACGACCTGTTCGCCTACTCCCAGCGCTTCGCGCGCATCGACCCCTGGGCCGAGCGCGTCGCTGGCCGCCATTCCGAAGAGTTCAACCCGCTGTCCCGTCGCATGGAGTTCGTCCCAGCATGAACGCGCTCGCCATTGACCCGACCGCCTGGATCGATGTGGGCGCCGTGACCGACGTGCCGCTGCGCGGCGCCCGGCGGGTGCCGACGCCCAAGGGCGACGTGGCCGTGTTCCGCACCGGCGACAATCAGTTCTACGCGCTGATGGACCGCTGCCCGCACAAGGAGGGGCCGCTCAGCCAGGGGATCGTCCATGGCCGTGCGGTGGCCTGCCCCTTGCACGCCTGGAACATCGACCTGGCCACCGGCCAGCCGATGGGCGCCGACGCCGGCAAGGGCTGCACCCCCGTGGTGCCGCTCGAGGTGCGCGAGGGCCGGATCCTGTTGGGGCAGGTGTGAGCTGATGGCCCTGAACGCCCCATCAGTCAGCTTCGCTGACAGCTCCCCCGCTTCGCGGTGGAGCATCTTTCCGTTCAGATCCACCACCGCGCAGCGGGGGAGGTGGATCGGCGCGGAGCGCCGAGACGGAGGGGGCGTTCGGCCGTGACCCGCTCTGTTCGCACCGCCTGCCCCTACTGCGGCGTCGGTTGCGGCGTCGCCGCCAAGGCCGAGCCGGACGGGCGGGGGCTGGAGGTCTCGGGCGATGCCGCGCACCCGGCCAACTTCGGCCGGCTGTGCTCGAAGGGCTCCGCCCTGGGCGCGACCGTGGGCCTCGAAGGCCGGCTGCTGCACCCGATGATCGGGGGCAAGCGGGCCAGCTGGAGCGAGGCGACCCAGCTGGTCGCCAAGCGTTTCCGCGAAACCGTCGCCCGGCACGGCCCGGACTCGGTCGCCTTCTACGTCTCCGGCCAGCTGCTGACCGAGGACTATTACGCGGCCAACAAGCTGATGAAGGGCTTCATCGGCTCGGGCAACATCGACACCAATTCGCGTCTGTGCATGGCCTCGGCCGTGGTGGCGCACAAGCTGGCCTTCGGCGCCGACTTGGTGCCGGGCTGCTACGATGACCTGGAGCTCGCCGACCTCGTCGTCTTCTCCGGGCACAACGCCGCCTGGACCCACCCGGTGCTCTTCCGCCGGATGGAGCAGGCCAAGGCGCGCGGCCAGAAGCAGGTCGTCGTCGACCCGCGCCGCACCGACACCGCCGAGATGGCCGACCTGCACCTGGCGCTGGGGCCGCAATCCGACGTGCGCCTGTGGAACGGGCTGTTCGCCGACCTCCTGCGCCGTGGCGTGGTCGACCGCGGCTACGTCGCCGCCCATGTGGCGGGTTTCGCCGAGGTCGAGGCCGAGCTTTCCCGCGCCGACCAGTCGGTCGCCGCCGTGGCCGCCGATTGCGGCGTGCCGGCCGCGGACCTGGAGCTCTTCTTCCGCTGGTTCGCCGAGACCCCGCGCACCGTCAGCCTGTTCTCCATGGGCGCCAACCAGTCGACCCAGGGCGTCGCCAAGGGCTCGGCCATCATCAACGTCCACCTGGCGACGGGCCGGATCGGCAAGCCCGGCGCCTGTCCCTTCTCGATCACCGGCCAGCCCAACGCCATGGGCGGGCGCGAGACCGGCGGCATGGCTAATACGCTCGCCGCCCATATGGACTTCGACGAGGCGAGCCGCGCCCGGGTGGCCCGCTTCTGGGGCGCGGAGAAGATCGCCCGGAAGGCGGGCCTCAAGGCCGTCGAGATGTTCGAGGCGGTCCGCGAAGGCCGCATCAAGGCGCTCTGGGTGATGGCGACCAATCCGGCGGTCAGCCTGCCCGACGGCGACAAGGTGCGCGAGGCGCTGGCGGCCTGTCCCTTCGTGGTGGTCTCCGACTGCATGGCCGAGACCGACACCACCGCCTATGCCCATGTGAAGCTGCCGGCGCTCGCCTGGGGCGAGAAGGACGGCACCGTCACCAATTCCGAGCGCCGCATCTCCCGCCAGCGGGCGCTCTTCACCGCCCCCGGCGAGGCCCGCGCCGACTGGCGCATCATCGCCGAGGTCGGGACCGCCATGGGCTATGCCGGCGCCTTCACCTGGCGCTCGCCGGCCCAGGTGTTCCGTGAATACGCCCGTCTCACGGCCTACGAGAACGGCGACCGTTTCCTCAACCTCGGCCCGTTCGCCGGCATCACGCCGGAAGAGTACGAGGACATGCAGCCGGTGCAGTGGCCGGTGACCGCCGCGGGCGGCACGGCCAGGCTGTTCACCGACGGGCGGTTCCAGACCCCCGACGGCAAGGCCCGCATGGTCCCGGTGGCCGCCGCCGGCCCCGCGGAGGCCGTGGATTCCGCCTGGCCGCTCTCGCTCAACACCGGGCGAATCCGCGACCACTGGCACACGATGACGCGCACCGGGCTGGCCCCGGAGCTCTGCCGCCATATTCCCGAGCCTTACGTCGAGATCCATCCGGCCGACGCCGAGCCGCTGGGCGTGACGGACGGGCGGCTGACGCGGGTGCAGACCCGCCAGGGCGAGGCGATCGCCATTGCCCGGGTCAGCAACCGCCAGCGGCCCGGCTCGGTCTTCATGCCGATGCACTGGACCGCCGCCTATGCGCCCTACGGCCGGTCGAACACCCTGGTCGCGCCCAAGGTCGATGCCCGCTCGGGCCAGCCGGAGTTCAAGCACACCCCGGCCCGGGTGCGTCCCTACCGCGAGACCTGGCGTGGCTTTTTTCTGGCCCGCGAAGGCTGGAGCCAGCCGGCCGGCCTCGACCTGGTCTGGCGCCGACTCCCGCAAACCGCCTGCCAGCTTCACGAGTTTGCCGGCCGCGGCGACGAGGCCGAGCGCGAGGCGCTGCGCAAGGCGCTGACCCGCGATGCGTCCGCCGACGTGCTGCGCTTCGAGGACGCCAAGACCGGCGCCCTGCGGCTCGCCTTCCTGCAGGACGGCCGCATCGACCGTATCCTCTTCATCACCTGCACTGGCGGACTGCCGCCGCGCGAGTGGCTGGCCGAGCTGTTCGCCGCGGACGACCTTTCCGCCGAGGACCGCGCCCTGCTGCTGGTCGGCCGCGCGCCTGGGCAGTCTATGGATACGAGCCCGATCGTCTGCGCCTGCCGCGGGGTGCGGAAGAGCAAGATCGAAGCCGCCGTCGCCGGCGGCTGCGCCTCCGTCGACGCGGTCGGCGAGGCTACCGGCGCGGGCGCGTCCTGCGGCTCCTGCCGGCCGGAGATCGCCCGCATGCTCAGTCCTGCTGCGAAACCCGAGGTCCGCCATGCCGCATGAGGTCAAGCCCCCTCGCACGAAGCAGGGCCGCGTCCGGCTGGTGGGCGCCGGCCCCGGCGCCGCCGACCTGCTGACGCTGCGCGCCCTGCGCGCCGTCGAAACCGCCGGCGCCCTGCTGTACGACGCCCTGGTCTCGGAAGAGGTGCTGGCGCTGGCGCCCGCCCACTGCCTGAAGATCCAGACCGGCAAGCGCGCCGGCCGCGCCAGCATGAAGCAGGAGACCATCAACCGGCTGATGCTGCGTCTCGCGCGGCGCGGGCTGGAGGTGGTGCGCCTGAAGGGCGGCGATCCCTCCATCTTCGGCCGGGTGGGGGAGGAGGCCGCCTACCTGAACGCCCACGGGATCGAGACCGAGGTGACGCCCGGCGTCACCGCGGCCTGCGCCGCCGCGGCGCAGTTCAACTTCCCCCTGACGCACCGCGGGCAGGCGCGGCGGGTGGTGTTCACGACCGCGCGGCTGGAAGCCGGCGCCCTGCAGTGCGACTGGGCGGCCGCCGCCGACCCGGAAGCCACGCTCGCCATCTACATGGGGGGAGGAGCGGCCGAGGCGCTCGGCGCCCGCCTGATCGAGGCGGGCCGCGCTCCGAATACGCCCGCCCTCGCCATCGAGAGCGCCGGCTCGCCCAAGGCGCGGCTGAGGCGCGGGACGCTCGCCGACCTGGCGCGCCTGGTCGAAGGCGGGCAGGGCGGGCCGATCCTGCTGGTCGTGGGCGAGGTCGCGGCCCTGGCCACCGCCGGAGAGATCGTCGAGGAACTCCGCGCTGCCGAAGCGCTCAGCGCCTGACCTCGCTCCCGCGCGAACGGCCCTTCCCAAGACCGGTCCTCCCGAACGACGGCAAAAAGGGTGGAGGCGGACATGCTGGACACGCCTTTTCAAGTGGTGCGAGTCACCCGAAGCTAACTGGCAGTTGCGGGCGGGCGAACCGCGCGCCGTCTGCTGCTGAGCTCCTTTAGTGAAAATCTTGCTTATCAAGGCGATGGCTGAGAGCCATCCCTATAGTCACTTCGCGAAGTCGCTCACCCGCGCCCTCATCGAACTCGGGCACGAGGCTGAAATTTCCGATCAGTCGCCGCACGTGGTGAACGGCGCCGCGACCACCCAACATTTGGTCGCCGAGCTTCAAGCTCGCCGCTACGACGCGGCGCTCTCGTTCAGCTCCTTCTTTGGCGGCGTGACCCTGGGCGACGGGGTCTCATTGTTTGACGCCTTGGGCGTCAAATTCGTCGGCTGGCAGCTCGATCACCCGATCTACGCGCCCCAGAGCCTGGTAAAGGCGCTGAAGGGACGATACGCGATCTACAGCAATCCGAACCACCAGCGGTACGCGAGCGCCACCAAGCTGCCCGGCCGCAGCATGACCATGCTGCCGGGCGGAGAGCCTCCTCAGGGCGAGCCCAAGGACTACCTCGCGCGCGAGTGGCCAGTGTTCGTCGCTGCCACCTGGAACGGGCGGCCGCAGCGGCTGTGGGATCAACTGCCCGACAGCCCAGGCAGGCGCCTGATGGTCGGCGTCGTGGATCGCCTGCTCGCCGATCGTCAGGCCTCGGTTATCGACGCCTTCAACGACACCTCGGCCAAGCTCAAGCTCGGCGCGCGGCTGGGGCTCGACCCGACATTCGACGAACAGATGCGCAACTTTCTTTGTGAGCCCCTGACCTACGTCCGCAACATCGATCGGATCGGGATCATCGAGGCGCTCGCCGATTCCGGGGTTCCGCTGACTATCTGCGGCGCGGGCTGGGACGAGGTCTTGGGCCCCCGGCGCAATGTCACCTACGTGGACCGCGTCGCCTTCGAGGACCTGCCGCGGCTCTATGCCAACGCCCGCATTGTGCTGAACCTCAATGCGGGAAACGGCGCGTGCGAGCGGGCGATCTACGCCTCCCTCGCTGGAGCCGCCGTCGTATCGGACTATAGCCCGATGCTTGGCGCACTTTTTGGCGACAACGGAATCGCCACCTTCAATCGCGCCAAGCCCGAGACCGCAGCCAATGTGGTGGAACGGCTGCTCGACCCCCGCCGCGGCGAGGCCATGGCCCAGGCCGGACGAACGGCGGTGGCGCTATCAGGAACGTGGCGGAGCCGCGCGCAACAGCTCGTTGACTTCGTCACCGTAAACTGAAGCTCCTGCCCGGAGACAGGTCCTTACGACAAGCCGCGTTGGACTTCCGCTTGGGGTCGATAGCGCTGGTTCGTCCGCCTCCGGCAAGCCGACCTTCGCGCAGGCGGTTCGGGGTGGAACGCCGACATCCGGCCCAAGCCGCCGCACCGCTCAGGCTGGTTCCGCTATCTCAAGCCAACAAGGAGCAGCGGATCTAACAGCAGATGCGTAGCCGCGTGGCCTATGAGAGCTGAGGTCCAGCCGTGCCGCCAATAAAGCCATCCCCAAACGCTTCCCACCGCGAGGTAGCGAAGGGATGCATAGGCGGGGTCTTGCAAGACTAATCCGCCTACATTCGCGAACTGCGCAAAAATAATTATGAAAACGAAACACCATGACGGCGGCGGTTTTCGCAAAATTACGGCAACACATATAGACATGACTGTCATAACTAGTAAACGGTACTTAATCTCCTCAAATATCGCCAGAATGCAGATCGGCGGCAAGCGCGCCATAAGCGGGCTGGTGTAGAACCTCACATAGCTTGACGGTAGGTGAGTGCGGAACAAAACGCAGTCCAGCAAAACGATGAACGCCGTCACTCCAGCAATGCTGAGGGCGACGGCCATGATTGCTTTCTTCCAGTCGGAAGATACGAGCCGGAGATCGCAACGGGAGAACGCCGTCGCCAGCATGTCAGAACCCCTTTGGCGGGCCACAGCCCGGCGGGGCAGACGCTAGTACGGCAAGCCTAACCTTGAGTTATGATCGCGACCAGAATGCCACCATTACGTGCCCACACCTCAGAACCTGAGCTTTCCAACGTCGGCATAGGGTCGTT
>CBJNAS010000057.1:0-14010 GCA_966434565.1 uncultured Phenylobacterium sp. | reverse complement strand
CTCGGCCTGGACGATGGCCTGGTCGAGCATCGACTGGGCGTCGCGCACCGAGCCCTCGGCGGCGCGGGCGATCAGCATCAGCCCCTCGGCCTCGACGCGGGCGCCCTCGTTCTCGCAGATCATCTCCAGATTTCGAACCAACACTTCGGGTTCGACACGCCGCAGGTCGAAGCGCTGGGTGCGCGAGAGGATGGTCACCGGGACCTTGCGGATCTCGGTGGTGGCGAAAATGAACTTGGCGTGCGGCGGCGGCTCTTCCAGCGTCTTCAGGAGCGCGTTGAACGCCCCGGTCGACAGCATGTGCACTTCGTCGATGATGTAGACCTTGTAGCGCGCCTCCACCGGCGCATAGCGCACCCCGTCCAGCAGCTCGCGCATGTCGGCCACGCCGGTGCGGCTGGCCGCGTCGAGCTCGAGCACGTCCATGTGCCGGCCTTCGATGATCGCCCGGCAGTGGCGGCCCTCGTCCTTGAAGTCGAGGTTTGGCGCGTCGACCGCGTCGGTCTGGTAGTTCAGCGCGCGCGCCAGCAGGCGCGCGGTGGTGGTCTTGCCGACGCCGCGGACTCCGGTGAGCATGAAGGCGTGCGCGATCCGGCCTGTCGCGAAGGCGTTGCGCAGCGTGCGCACCATCGCCTCCTGGCCATAGAGGTCGTCGAAGGTCCGCGGGCGATATTTCCGGGCAATGACGGTGTAGGCGGCGGACTCGGCGCTCCCCCCGGGTGATGGTGGGGGCGGTGATGACGACGCCATCTCGCCGAACATGTCGCCCGTGTTCGGGTCACGCTCAGGAGGCTCGTCTTCGAGCGTGAGGACTTCGTCGGCCATTCGGGCTCGGGCGCCATTAGGGCTCGGGCGAGGAGCGTGGAGTGGAGATCGGACGGCGACCCGGAACGTGACTCGTTACGGCTGCTTCCTTCCGGACCTGACCGGGTTGGCGAGGCGTCCGCCCGCCGCCGATCTCCGCCCCCTATATCGCTGCTGCGAGGGGCGGGCGCAAGCCGGCCGGGCTCTGCGCGCCCAGATGACGCGTTAGGCGAGAGGCTCTAAGGATAGGGCATGGCGCTCGATCACTTCGTCAACACCTTCGCAGGCAACCCGCTCGACCGGGCGAGCGACCGGCGCATTGACGCCGATTGGCTGGCCCGGCAGCTGGCGTCGGACCAGGCCCAGGCGATCGCGCTGTGGAACGGCCGGCCGCTGGTCGAGGACGGCCACGGCGAAGGCGTGCGGCTCAAGTACCTGGCGGGCCGCTTCGCGGGCGAGCTGGCCGGCGGCGCCGAGCGGCTGTTGTTCCTCGGGCTCTGGAAGGACCAGGCGGTCTTCGCGGTCGACGTGGAGGGCCAGACCGACCCGGCCGAATCGGCGCTTCTGGGGCTGGGGCGGTTCGAAGACCTGCGCCAGATCGCGCTGGCCCTGCCCGCCGCCGACGCCGCCATCGCCTCGACCGCCAAGGGCATGTTCGAATGGCGCCGCCGCCACAAGCACTGCGCCGCCTGCGGCGAGCCCACCCATCCCGCCGACGGCGGCTGGAAGCGGGTCTGCGAGGCCTGCGAATCCGAGCACTTCCCGCGCACCGATCCGGTGGTGATCATGCTGCCCTACCACGGCGAGCGCTGCATGCTGGGCCGCCAGGAGACGTGGCCCAAGGGCATGTTCTCGGCGCTGGCGGGCTTCCTGGAGCCCGGCGAGGCGATCGAGGAGGCCTGCGCCCGCGAGCTGGAGGAGGAGGCCGGCCTGCACGCGCTCAGCGTCCGCTACCACTCGAGCCAGCCCTGGCCCTATCCCTCGTCGCTGATGATCGGCCTGCTCGCCGAGGTCGAGGACGAGGAAGGCAGCCCCGACCAGACCGAGCTGTCGGAAGTCCGCTGGTTCACCCGCGAGGAGGTGAGGGCGCTGCTGCGCGGCGAGCTGCCCGGCCTGTTCTGCCCCCCGCCGTCGGCGATCGCGCATCAGCTGATCCGCGCCTGGGCGGGATCCTAACGCCCCCTCAGTCGCCTTCGACCATCTGATCCTCCACCGCGAAGCGGGGGAGGTGGATCGCGCCGCAAGGCGCGAGACGGAGGGGGCGTTTGTGCTCAGCGCCCCCGGAACGGGTCCGCGGCGTACACGCCCAGGATCTCGAACTTCTCGGAAAAGAAGTGCAGCTCCTCGAAGGCGCGAGCCACGCCGAGGTCCTCGGGGCGGCCTTCGACCTCGACGTAGAAGAAGGTGGCCGTGAAGCTGCCGTTCTCCATGTAGCTCTCGAGCTTGATCATGTTGACGCCGTTGGTGGCGAAGCCGCCCAGCGCCTTGTAAAGCGCCGCCGGCAGGTTCTTCACCCGGAAGACGAAGCTGGTGATGCAGGGCTCGGTGAAGGGCGGCGGCGGCGGGTTGGGCTCGGCCGTCATCACCAGGAAGCGGGTGGTGTTGTGGTGCTCGTCCTCGACGTCGCGCAGCAGGATCTCCAGGCCGTAGAGCTCGGCCGCCAGCGCGGGGGCCACCGCCGCGCGCGTGGGGTCGGGATGCTCGGCCAGCATCTTGGCGGCCAGCGCCGTGTCGCCGACCGGCTCGGTCTTCAGCTTCAGCCGGCGCAGGGTCCTGCGGCACTGGCCGAGCGCGATTGGCATGGAGGCGGCGAACTTCACCTGTTCCAGTTTCACGCCTGGGTTGACCATCAGCTGGAAGTGGATCGGCTTGAACCGCTCGCCGATGATCTTCAGCCCCGAGTTCGGCAGCAGGTGGTGGACGTCGGCGACCCGCCCGGCGATCGAGTTCTCCACCGGGATCATGCCCAGCGTGCAGTCGCCTGAGCGCACCGCCTCGAAGGCGTCCTCGAAGCTGGGGTAGGGGACGGCCTCGTAGTCCGGATAGGCGGCCTGGCAGATCTCGTGGCTGTTGGCGCCGAGCTCGCCCTGGAAGGCGATGCGGTGTGGGCTCATCGGTGGTCTCGCGCGTAGGCCCGCGCCGCGTCCAGGTCGGCGGGCGTGTCGACGGATATGGGGGCGGCGTCCGCCACCGCGGCCCAGATGGACAGGCCAAGCTCCAGCGCTCGCAGCTGCTCCAGCTTCTCGCGCTGCTCGAGCGGCGAGGGCGGGGCGGCGTTGAAGCGCTCCAGGGCCGCCCGGCGGTAGCCGTAGATGCCGACGTGGCGCCAGACCGGGCCTTCGCCATAGAGCGTCGAGCGGGTGAAGTAGAGCGCGCGGCCGCTCAGGCCGTCGGGCTGCAGGGCGAGCACCGCCTTCACCACGTCCGGGTTGGCGCGGTCAACGGGCGCGCTCTCCGGGGCGACGACGGTGGCGATGTCGCAGGCAGGCTCGCGCGCCAGCAGGCCGGCGCACTGCGCCAGCACCGAAGGCGCCACGAAGGGCATGTCGCCCTGCAGATTGACGACCACGTCGTGGCGGCCCTGCGGGTCCAGCTCGGCCAAGGCCGCGAGGATGCGGTCGGAGCCCGACGGCAGGGCGGGGTCGGTGAGCACGGCGCGGCCGCGGGCGGCGCGCACGGCGTCGACGATCGCCGGATCGCCGGCGGCCACGGCCACCGGGCCGGCGCCGGCCGCCTCGGCCTGGCGCAGCACGCGGACGATCATCGGCGCCCCTTCGATGTCCGCCAGCGGCTTGCCTGGCAGGCGCGTGGCGGCCATGCGCGCGGGAATGAGGATGATCGGGTTCATGGGGTCGCTTGGGCGGTTGCGCCCGCGGCGGTAGCGTGTAAGAGAGCCGGGCGCAATAAGGGGCGGGATTCCCGCGCTTTCGCCGGCCGGAGCAGCCGGCCGTAAGAGGGGCCGAATTTAGGACGATGAGCGACCTCACCTTCAACAAGGTCGCCGGCGCTGTGCTGGCGACCGGCCTGGCCATCTTCGGCCTTCGTGAGCTCTCCAGTGGCGTGTTCAGCCAGGAAAAGGTTCAGAAGCCCGGCTTCACCGTCGAGGTGGCCGCGGATACAGGCGGCGGGGCGGAGGCGGCGGACGTGCCGCCGGACTGGGGCACGGTGCTGCCCAAGGCCGACGCCGCAGCCGGTCAGGCGACCTTCGCCAAGTGCCAGTCCTGCCACACCCTGGGGGCCAACAGCACGGGCCCGAACTTGGTGGGCGTCGAAGGCCGCAAGCCGGGCACGGAAGCCGGCTTCTCCTATTCTTCGGCCATGCAGGCGTTCGGCGGCAAGACGCCGGTCTGGGACTACGACCACCTCTACGAGTTCCTGAAGAACCCGCAGGCCTACGTGCAGGGCACGAAGATGACCTTCGTCGGCCTGAAGAAGCCGGAAGACCGCATCAACGTCATAGCCTACCTGCACACCCAAGGCGCCAGCCTGCCGATCCCGGCGCCGAACCCGAAGGCCGCCGCGGCCTCGGCTCCGGCCGCCGCCGGCAAGCCTGCCGCCACTGGCTCGACCGGCACGGCGACCGCCGCCGCAGGCGGGCCCTCCGGCCAAGGCCCCGGCGCGCCGAAGCAGGAGGCCACCACCACCTCCGGCGCCGACAAGGCGAAGTCGTAGGAACGAGCGTTTGGCGCGGCCGGCCTAGCCGGCCGTGCGCTGTTCGGAACCAGGCCCCGCAGTGGGCGCCGCCGCACCGCCGGCGGGCCTGAGGCTGGGCGCGAACCAGACTTCGAACTGGTGCGGCTTGACCCGGGCCGCGTGCTCGAACCCTGGGATTTCGAAAGCCTTGAAGGTCACCCCGGCGCAGTCGCCGAGATCCGACGCGAGCTGCTGTGCTTCCGCCGCCTCGCCGCGATGGAAATAGCGGATGCTGGTCACGGCCGGCCCGACCTCAGGAACCATCTCGAGCTTCGGGACGCGGTAGCCCAGCGTGGTGATCACGGCCGCGCAGCGCTCGTAGATCGGCCGTTGATCCGGCGACCGCGCCTGGAAATAGACCCGCTTCACGATCGGTTCGCGCGCGGCCGCGCTCGCCAGGATGTTGGCGGCGGCCGGCGTCTCGCCCGCGGCGATCTTGAGCTGGGCGCTGCCGATCAGGTCCTGCTGCTCGCTTGTCTTCGCCTGCAGGCCGGCCACCTGCGCCTGCAGCGAAGCCTTGGTCGTGGACAGCTTCTCGACGTCGGTAGAGAGTTGCGCCTTGCGCTGTTCCAGGACGTGAAGCTGCAGCGAGCTTGCGATAATGGCGGCGATCGCCACTGCAGCGCCGCCCAGCGTCAGCAACCCGCCCATGCGGCTGTGGCGTCGAAGCCTGGCGAAGGCCGCTTCTGTCCAGGCCTCTTCGGGCAGCGCCATCCGGCTAGCTCCCTGTCGCGATCTTGATCGCCTGGTTCCACATCTGCAGCGTGCGTCCGACCGAGAAGGTCACCAGGCCGCCGGAACCGAAAAGCGCCGAAAGCACCGCCACATCCGCCTTGGCCGAAAGCAGGAGGCGGCCAGCCGCCAGCAGCAGCATGGCGACGGCGAGGCTATTGGTCGTCATGTAGACGTAGCGCTCGAACCGGAACATTTCGACCAGCGCGCGCACGGCCTCGATCCGATCCTTGAACGGATTTCCCGGCCCGAGCGGCGGCGCGTTGTTGAGGCCCTCACCCATGTTCCCACCCCGGCGCACACGGAAGGCGCGCTGTGAGAGGCTATCACATCCTAGGCGATAATCTATCGACGGAGTTCGGAATCCGGCCGCTCGCGGCGGGATTGGAGCCGCCTGAAAGCCGTGGGCTCGGACCCGGCGACCCGGATGCGTTCGATCGCGGCGTCGAGCGGCTCGACGGCCACCGCCATGTGGTGGGCGTTGGCGTGGATGATCCGCTGCGCGTCGAGGCCCAGGGCGACGTGTCCCTTCCAGAACACCAGGTCGCCGCGGCCGAACTCGCCGCGGGCGATCTCGCGGCCGAGATCCTGCTGCATGTCGGCGTCGCGCGGGCAGGCCAGACCGCAAGCGAGCAGCGCCTGCTGCACCAGGCCGGAGCAGTCCAGCCCCAGACTCTCGCGCCCGCCCCAGAGGTAGGGCGCGCCCAGGTAAAGCTCGGCGACGGCCGCCGGGTCGGTCTCGAAGACGCCGATCGGCGACAGGTGGCCGGCGGCCATCCACCCGGCGCCCGCGACCCGGGCGAGCCGGCCCTCCGCCGCCTCGACGCGGACCAGGGCGTTCAGCGAATAGGGCCCCCGGGCCTGCGACTTGATGCTGGGCTCGGCGAAGGCGTAGGTGCGGATCGCCGAGATCCGGTGGGTCGGCGCCTCGCCCGCCGGTGCGAGGGCGGTGGCCTCGACGAAGCCCACATAGCCGTCGCGGCGCGCCTGGCCCCAGACGAAGGCGCCTTCCTCTTCGACGGCGTCGAAGGCCTCGCCGAACAACAGCTGGTCCATCTGTTCGGAGGTCGCGTCGGGCGCGCGGCGGACGGCCGCCGCCGGGACGGCGCAGCGCATCGGTCGCGGATCCAGGTAGACCTCCGCCGGCAGCACGCCCTCCAGCGACCGGGCGGCGATCCCGTCGCGCAGGGGCGTGACGCGCGGGTCGAAGCTCACGCGAACCGCTCGCGGATCATGGCATAGAGGCCGCGGATCGCCTGGGCCTCGCCGCCCGACGGGCGTCCTGGCCCCGGCTTGGGGTTCCAGGCGAATATGTCGAAGTGCGCCCAAGCGCCGGCCGGCGCGAACCGCTGCAGGAACAGGGCGGCGGTGACAGCGCCCACCTGGGGGGAGGAGTAAGGGTCGTTCTTGATGTCTGCGAGCTCGGTGTCGAGGGCCTCGGCGTAGCCCTTCCACAGCGGCATGCGCCAGACCGGGTCACCCGCGGCCTCGGCGTGGCGGGCGATGGCGGCGGCGAGGTCGTCGTCGTCGGTGTAGAACGGCGGCAGCTGCGGCCCGATCGCGGCGCGCGCCGCGCCCGTCAGGGTGGCGAGGTCGAGGGTCAAGGCCGGCTCCAGCTCCGCCGCCCGCGCGAGCGCGTCGGCCAGGATCAGCCGCCCCTCGGCGTCGGTGTTGCCGATCTCGATCGAAAGCCCTTTGCGCGAGGCGATCACGTCGCCCGGGCGGATGGCGTTCCCGGAAATCGCGTTCTCGACCACGGGGACCAGCACCGACAGGCGCACCGGCAGGCCTGCGGCCATCACCATGCGGCCGAGCGCCAGCGCGTGCGCCGCCCCGCCCATGTCCTTCTTCATCAGCCGCATGCCCGACGAGGGCTTGATGTCGAGGCCGCCGGTGTCGAACACCACGCCCTTGCCGACGATCGCCACCAGTGGCCGGCCCGCTTCGCCCCAGGCGACCTCGATCATCCGCGGCGCGCGGTCCGGGGCGGCGGCGCGGCCGACCGCGTGGACGGCCGGGTAGCCCGCCTCCAGCAGGCCCTCGCCCTCGATCACGGTGATCTGCGCCCCGTACTGCTCGGCGATCTCGCGGGCGATGGTCTCGATCTGCAGCGGGCCCATGTCGTTGGCCGGCGTGTTGATCATGTCGCGGGCCAGCGCGCAGGCGTGGGCGATGCGCCGGACCCCCGCCACATCCGCGCCGTCGGCGACCAGCTTCGGCCGCTCGCCGTTCTTCTTATAGCGGTCGAACCGATAGCTTCCGAGCGCGAAGGCGAGCGCGACCTGATCGCGCGGCAGCGAGGCGGGCGCCTCGGCGATGCGGTAGGTCCCCGCGCGTAGCTTGGAGGGCAGGGCGCGGAAGTCCATCGCCTGGGGCGTGGCGCCCAGGCCGAACAGCACCCGATCCGCAGCGCCCTCGGCGTTCGGGACCACGCAGGCCTGGCCGGACTTGCCCTTGAACTCGGCGAAGCGGGCGAAGGCCTGCACGTGGTCCGGCTGGCCCTCCAGGAACGCCGCCACCTCCGGCTCGGCCAAGGCGTAGACCGGAACGACGGCGCCTTCGGACGTGTCGAGAATGACTTCGGACATGGATTCAGGCGCCTTGCGGATCCTCGGGGCGGCGCGGAGGCGGCCGCCTTCCCCTGTTCATCTGTCGCAAGCCTGCCCGGTCTGCAACCGTCGGCAGACAGATCCCGCCTCAGGGGCGAAAGACCGCCCTGGCGAAGTCCGAGGCGGGGAAGGCCGCGAGCGCGCCGGCGGCGATGGCCACTCCATAGGGGACGCTCTCGCCCGGCTCGGCCAGGCGGGCGAACCAGGACGGCCTGCCGCGCGCGAGCGGCCGCACGACTTCAGACCGCAGCGCAACCAGCAGCAGCGCCACGGCGCCGCAGGCGAGCGTCGTGGCGGGCAGGAAGGTCGGCAGCGCCGGCCAGCCCAGCCACAGCGCCGCCGCCGCGAACAGCTTGGCGTCGCCGCCGCCGATCCAGCCCAGGGCGAACATCGCCACGCCGGCCAGCAGCGCCGCGATCCCCACCGCGATGTCCACACCTACCACCGAGAGCGGCGCGCCGGCGGCCACCACGGAGGCGGCCGCGCCCAGGAAGGCCGCGACCAGGGCGCCGGAGACCCAGTTCGGAATGCGGTAGCTGACGAGGTCCAGCACCGCGCCCAGGATCATGAACAGCGGAAACAGCAGTACGGCGGCGCTTTCTGCAGCGTGAATCATGGGACCTCTAAGGCAGAGCTTCTCCGTGCTGGGGATAGTGTGCTGCGGCGCGCCGCCAAGGCCCTGCGACACAGCGTCCACCAGCGGTCTGATTTCGTCGCGGAGAGCCGGCCGGGCCTGCGGCCTCAGAAACGGCCGATCGCGGTCTTCAGTCGGTCGAGCTGGGAGAGCACCGGGTGCGGCGCCCCGTCGTCGGCCTCGACGTACATGCGCCGGTCGAGGTGGCGGACGCGGTCGTACAGACGCTCGGAGCGTTCGAGCAGGCCCGTGAGGCCGGTGGGCAGCTCCTCGGGCTGGGCGTCCTGGCCGCGGCAGACGTCCTCCGCGGCCAGGCGGTAACGGTCCTCGCAGGCCGCGGTGGCGGGCATATCGCCTTCGCGCACGGCCCGCTGCACGAGCAGCCAGGAGGCCACCTGCATCAGCCGGGTGGTGAGGCGCATGCTCTCCGACGCATAGGCCAGCGCTGCATTTCGCGACAGCATCTTGGATTCCTGGCGCCCGGCCCCGTCGAGGTAGCCGGCGGTCTCCTCCACGAGGTCCATGCCCTCCTGGAAGGTCCGCTCGAACAGCTCGGAACGGGCGAAATCCTGGATCACCTCGGTGCGCCAGGGCTGGACGGTGTTTGCGTCGTTCATTTCGTTTCCACGGCTAGCGTCGGTCCCGGCTCGGGACGTGTGGCCAACCTCAACCCAGCAGAGTGCATTGCGCGTGCCAGTTGAATGGTTAACGCGGCTCAGACCGGCCGCGGCGAGAACAGGGCGTCCGCCGCCGCACGCCCGGCGCGCTTGCGGTCGATCTGCGCCTGGACCCGCGCGACCTCGGCGCGCAGCATCTCGATGCGTTCCTCCAGTTCGGCGATGCCGTAGAGCTCCAGATCCTCCTTGAGGGCCTCGTGGAGTCGCTGCCCGCGACCCAGGCGAACGTCGGCAGGTTCTTCCATCGCTTCCGCGAGCCTCCCTTTGCCGGCCCCCCCAAAGCCCGCTATCCAAAACCGCATCCCATCCTTGTGCAAGACCGCTGAAGCCACACTCATGAGCAAAACAGCGCCTCAAATGATGAACGCCGTGGGGATCGAGGGTGGAAAAGGTCCGGCCGCGGCGCTTCGCCTCGAGACGATTCCGACACCCGCGCCAAGATCTGGCGAGATCCTGATCGCGGTGCGCGCGGCGGGCGTGAACCGGCCAGACCTGCTGCAGCGGATCGGCGGTTATCCGCCGCCGCCCGGCGCGCCGGACATTCTGGGCCTGGAGGTGGCGGGCGAGGTGGTCGCCGGCGCCGGCCGCTGGAAGCCGGGCGACCGGGTCTGCGCCCTCCTGGGCGGCGGCGGCTATGCGGAATACGCGGTCTGCGACGCGCGTCATGCCCTGCCGCTCCCCGCCGGCCTCGACCTCGCCCAGGCCGCCGCCCTGCCGGAGACCGTTTTCACCGTCTACGCCAACGTCTTCGAGCATGGGGCCCTGAAGGCCGGGGAGACCTTGCTGGCGCACGGGGCCACCTCCGGGATCGGCGTCACCGCCATCCAGATGGCCAAGGCCGCCGGCGCCAGGGTGATCGCCACCGGCCGCGGGGCGGAGAAGGCCGCCGCCGCCCTGGCGCTGGGCGCCGACGTGGCGGTCGACTCGAGCGCCGAGGACTGGGCCGCGGTCTGCGAGCGCGAGGGCGGCGTCGACGTGGTGCTGGACATGGTCGGCGGCGACTATTTCCCGAAGGAGCTGGACGCGCTGAAGACCGGCGGACGCATCGTCTTCATCGCCAGCCTCGGCGGCAATGAGGTCGCCCTGCCGATCTTCAAGCTCATGCAGAAGCGGGCGGTGGTCACCGGCTCCACCCTGCGTCCCCGCAGCGCCGACGAAAAGGCGAGGCTGGCGGCGGAGGTGGAGCGGGTGGCCTGGCCCTGGGTGGCGCAAGGCAGGGTCCGGCCGCCGGTCGACGCGACCTTCCCGCTTGCCGAGGCCGCCGCAGCGCACGCGCGCCTGGAGAGCGGCGGGCACGTGGGGAAGGTAGTGCTCGTGGTGTAGCCGGCCCGCTATCCCCGACTCACCGGTCGCGCTAAGAACGCAGCATGAACGCGTCGCTTCTCGCCGCCCTCGTCTGCGCCCTCGCCGCCGCCTGCGCGATCGCCTGGGGAATGCTCGAGCGCAGGCGCGCCGCCGCCGCCGAAGGCCGCACCCTCGTCCTCACCGAGCGGGCCACCGCCGCCGAGGCGCGCGCGGCCATGCTGGCGGAGCAGGCGGGCGTCCAGGCCGAGCTGGTGAAGGCCCAGGCGGCGCAGTCGGCCAGCGCCGTGGCTGAGGCGCTGGTCCGGCAGACGGAGGAGACCTTCCGCAATCGCGAGCAGCTGGCCCAGGCCAGGCTCGAAGCGCAGCTGAAGCCGGTGGCCGAGACGCTCGCCAAGTTCCAGGCGCAGGTGACCGCCGTCGAACAGAAGCGCGCGGAGGAGACCGGCGGCCTGAAGCAGCAGATCGCTCAGCTGCTGGCGGCCTCCGCGGCGACCCAGGAGGAGGCGCGCAAGCTTTCCCAGGCGCTGCGCCGCGGGGCCGGCGTGCAGGGGCGCTGGGGCGAGCAGACCCTGCGCAACGTGCTGGAGGCGGCGGGGCTCGCGCACCGCTTCGACTTCGAGGAACAGGCCTCCACCGACACCGAGGAGGGCCGAAGGCGCCCGGATGTCACCGTGCGCCTGCCGGGCGGCGGGGTGTTCGTGATCGACGCCAAGTGCTCGCTGAACGCCTTCCTGGAGCTGCAGGACGCGGCCGACGACCTCACCCGCGACGCCTGCGGCCTGCGCCACGTGCAGAGCGTCAAGGCCCATGTCCAGGGCCTCTCGGCCAAGGCCTACTGGGACCAGTTCGACGCCTCGCCGGACTTCGTCGCCATGTTCGTGCCGCTCGATTCGGCCCTGGCTGCGGCGCTCGACCGCGCGCCGGACCTGATGACCGACGCCATGGAGCGGCGGGTGGTGATCGTCACGCCCACCACCCTGTTCGCCCTCTGCAAGGCGGTGGCCTACGGCTGGCGCGTGGAGGAGCAGGCGACCAATGCGCGCCAGGTCGCCGACCTCGGCCGGGAGCTCTACAAGCGCGTCGCCGTGATGGGGGCGCACGCGGGTTCTGTGGGCAAGGCGCTGGAGACGGCGGTCTCCAAATACAACCAGTTCGTGGGCTCGCTGGAGAGCCAGGTGCTAACCCAGGCCAAGCGCTTCGAGGACCTGAAGGTCGACCACGAGGGCAAGGAGATCGCCAGCCTGGAGCCGATCGAGAGCGCCGTGCGCCCGCTGACCAAGCTCTCCATGGCCGAGGCTGCGCCGGTGCGTCTTGTCGCAGGCGACGAGGCCTAGCGCTATAATGCCCAACCTTGACGCTCGGAAATTGGAACCCTACCTCCCGCCCATGGCCGTCCGCGAAATCATCGTCGTTCCGAATCCCCTGCTGAAGCAGGTCTCCCAGCCCGTGGAGGCGGTGGACGACGCGCTGCGCGGGCTGATGGACGACATGCTGGAGACCATGTACGCGGCGCCCGGGATCGGGCTGGCCGCCATCCAGATCGGCGTGCCCAAGCGGGTCATCGTCATGGACCTCGCGCGCGAGGGCGAGGAGAAGCAGCCGCGCTATTTCGTCAATCCTGAGATCGTCTGGAAGTCGGAGGAGACCAAGGGCTACGAGGAAGGCTGCCTCTCGGTGCCCGAGTACTACGACGAGGTGCAGCGGCCGGCGCAGGTCAAGCTCCGCTATCTCAACTACCAGGGCGAGCCGGTCGAAGAAGACGCCGACGGCCTCTTCGCGGTCTGCATCCAGCACGAGATGGACCACCTCGACGGCGTCCTCTTCATCGACCACCTCTCACGCCTGAAGCGCGAGCAGGCGGTGAAGAAGGTGAAGAAGCTGACGGCGGCTTAGGCGAACGCCCCCGTCCTCCGTCATCACCCCAGCCTGTTGTTTAGGACGGAGGTCCGGCGTATTCCCGCACATCGGGTTCGATCCCGCACGTCGACAATTGCGGCCCTGGCCATCGGGCCGAGGATGCGGGATGTTGAGCGCGCCGAGGAGGGCGCCGACCGTGGGTCTCTATTCGCGCTACATCATGCCGACGATCGTCAGCTGCGGCTGCAGCCTGCCGCCGGTCACCGAGCTGCGCCGCAAGGTCGTGCCGCGGGCGCAAGGCGTGGTGCTGGAGCTGGGCGCAGGCTCGGGCCTCAACCTCGGCCATTATGATCCGGCGAAGGTGACGCGGGTCTATGGCCTGGAGCCGGATCCCGCCATGCTGGCCAAGGCGCGCCGGCGCACCGCCAGGGCGCCTGTCCCGGTCACCGTGCTGCCGGAGCTGGCCGAGGCGATCTCCCTGCCGGAGGCGAGCGTCGACACCGTCCTGGTCACCTTCGCCATGTGCACCATCCCCGACGTCGTGGCCGCGCTCGCCGGGGCGCGCCGAGTGCTGAAGCCGGGCGGGCGGCTGCTGTTCTGCGAGCATGGGCGCTCGCCGGAACCGGAGGTGTTCCGCCTGCAGGCGCGCCTCGAGCCGGTCTGGAAGCGGGTGTTCGGCGGCTGCCACCTGACCCGCGACGTCCCGGCCCTGATCGGCGAGGCCGGGTTCGCCATGGCCGACCTGGACGCCGGCTATGTGCAGACGCCGTCGCGGTTCGGCGGGGCGCTGACCCGGATCGGCGGCTATATCTATCGCGGTTCGGCCCGGGCGCGCTCCAGCCCGCGATGAGCCTGCCATGGCGGTGGCCTCAGCCCGCCGCGCTCTCGCTCTTGTCTCCCAACGAAACCAGCGCCCGCCACTGGTCCTCTGGATCGACCGCGGCGATGCGCGGCCAGTCGGCCATCTGGCCGCGCATCCAGGTGAGCTGGCGCTTGGCGTAGCGGCGCGTTTCGCGCTGCGCCGCGGCCAGGGCGTCGGAAAGGCCGGTTTCGCCGCGCAGGTGCGCCGTCAGCTCGCGCACCCCTACCGCCTTCATCGCCGGCATCAGGGGATCGAGCCTGCGCGCCATCAGCGCTTTCACCTCCGCCAGGGCGCCTTCGCGGATCATGGCCTCGAGCCGGGCGTCGCAGCGGGCGTAAAGCGCCTCCCGCGGCGGCTCCAGCGCGACGCCGCGCCAGCTGTGCGGCGGCAGCCCCGGCGCGCCGGTCTGCCGCATTTCGCTGAGCGCCGCGCCGGTGGCGGCGAACACCTCCCAGGCGCGCACCAGCCGCTGGCGGTCGCCGGCGGCGATGCGCTCGGCGGCCGCGGGGTCGGCCTGCGCCAGGCGCTCGCGGAAGGCGGCCTCGCCCATCCGGGCGAAGTCGGCCTCGGCCTCGGCGCGGGTCTCGGCCGGGATCGGCGGGACGTCCGCCAGGCCCTGGGTCAGGGCGCGGAAGTAGAGCCCCGTGCCGCCGACCACGACGGCGGGGCGCCCGCGGGCTTCGATCTGCGCCAGAATGTCGGTCGCGGCCCGGAGCCAGCGGCCAACCGACCAGCCGTCCGCGGCGTCCACCGCGCCGAACAGGTGATGCGGCGCGCGCGCCTCTTCCTCAGCCGAGGGCCGCGCGGTGAGCACGCGAAGGTCGCGGTAGAGCTGCA
>CBJNAS010000056.1:0-14113 GCA_966434565.1 uncultured Phenylobacterium sp. | reverse complement strand
TACGCCAAGGGCAACCGCTTCACCTCGATCAGCCACCTGCAGCAGATGCCGACCATCCGGGTGCTGGGCAACGCCGCGCTGAGCCTCGCGGCCAAGCTGTCGACCGGCTACTGGAACATCTTCGATCCGACGAACGGCTTCACCGCCATCGAGGCGCAGGTCGCCCGCATGGTGATGGGCAAGCGCATCTCGCGGCGCTTCTTCTTCGAGACCGACCTGCTCTACCACCTGGGCACCCTGCGCGCGGTGGTGCGCGACGTGCCGATCCCGGCGCGCTACGCCGACGAGGTCTCGAACCTGCGGATCGGCGCCATCGTCGGTCCCTTCGCGCTCAAGCACCTGCGCAACTTCTTCCAGCGGGTGCTGGGGCAGTATTTCGTGCGCGACTTCAGCGTGGCCAGCCTTGAGCTGGTCTTCGGTCTATTCCTGACCCTGTTCGGCGTTGGCTACGCGGCCCACTACGTGGCTACCCGGGCGCCGGACCAGTCGGCCTCCGCCGGCGTGGTGATGGCCGCCGCCCTGCCGGTGATCCTGGGCTTTCAGCTGCTACTGCAGGCGGCCAACTTCGACGTGCTGAACGTGCCCAGCCGGCCTATCCATCCCTACCTGCGCACGGTGGCGCAGATGGAGCAGGCGGGCGCTTGACCCGTTCGGCGGAAGCGGTTCTACGGGGCGGGCGTGGAGCGGGGACAGGCGTGGGCTCGGTCGGACTTCTCTGGGGACTGGTGGCGCCGGTGGCCTGCGTCTGCGTGATCGCGACGGGCCAGCTGCTGTTCAAGCTCGCCGCCGGCCATCTCGACTTCCGCCATCCCCTGGCTGACCCGCAAGGGCTGGCGATCCTGGGCGTGGCGCTGGCCATCTATGGGCTCGCGACCCTGGTCTGGGTGGCGGTGCTCCGGCACGCGCCGCTCAGCCGGATCTATCCGATCATGGCGCTGAGCTTCGTGCTCACGCCGCTCGGCGGCATGCTGTTCCTCAAGGAGCCGATCTCCGGGACCTATTGGATCGGCGTGGCCCTGATCCTGGCGGGACTGCTGGTGATCAGCCGCGCGCCGGCGGGTTAGGCCTGGCGCGCGCCGCAGTGCCGAAGAGCCTCTCCCCTGCCTGGGCCTGGCGCTGGCTGCTGATCCTGGGCTTCGCCGCGATCGGCGCCATCAACCTGCCGGGCCAGGTGCCGTTCGACACCGTGACCGCCCTCTGGGAAGGGCGCACCCATGTGCGGATGAGCTGGGGCCCGCGCATGTTCAGCGCCATCCTCGGCCTCTTCGACGCCGTCCTGCCCGGCACGGGCCTGTTCGCGGCCGCCAGCCTGTTCCTGCTGTTCCTGGCCTGGTGGGCGCTCGCCAGGCTGCCCGGCCGGGTCGGCTGGATCGCGCCGGCGCTGCTGGCCTTCTGGCTGCTGGCGCCCGATCTGCTGATCTACCAGGGCATCCTTTGGCGCGACGTTCTCTTCGCCAACCTGGTGGTCGCCGGCTTCGTGGCGCTGGCCTTCGCCTTTCGGCTCTGGGAGCGGGCCTGGCCGCGCGCCGGCCTGCTGGCGCTCGCCGCCCTGTGCCTGGCGCTGGCCGCCCTGGTGCGGCAGAACGGCGGGGTGGTGATCGGGCCCGCCGCCCTGGCGCTCGCCTGGACCGCGCGCGCGGGCGGCTGGCGCCGTGCGCTGGCCTGGTTCGCCGGCGGGCTGGCGGCCCCCGTGGCCCTGGCCCTGGCGCTGGCGGTGGTGGATCCGGTGCACGAGCCGCCGGGCGGCCGCACGCACTCGGTCGGCTTCCAGATCCTCGCGCACTACGACCTGGTCGCGGCCCTGGCCGAGGATCCCGCCCGGCCGCTGCCCCGGCTGGCCGCCGATCACCCCTATGCGCTGAAGGCGGTGCGGCGCGAGGCGCCCGGCGTCTACTCGCCGACGCGCGTCGACACCATCGACCAGGCGCGCTTCATGAACTACGCCCTCTGGCGATTCGACCGCGGCGTGATGATGGCCGCCTGGCGCGACCTCATCGGCACGGACCCGGGCGGCTATCTGCGCCGGCGGCTGGAGATCTTCCGCTGGGTGTTCCTGACGCCGGACCTGAAGGCCTGCGTGCCGCTGCACCTGGGGATCAGCGGCCTGCCGGAGGTGGAGCAGGCGCTTGGCCTGCGCGACGGCCCGACGCTCGCCAGCGCGCGCCTCTACGCCTATGCCCAGGCCTGGTTCGCGACGCCGGCCTATTCCCACCTGACCTATGCGATCCTGGCGCTCGCGGTGATGGTCTTCCTGCTCCTGCGCCGTCGGCCCGCGGATCTGGCGATCGCCGCCCTGATGCTGGGTGTCCTCGGCTTCACGGCGACCTTCTTCGTGCTCTCGATCGCCTGCGACTACCGCTACCTCTACGCCCTCGACCTCGCGGCGATCACCGGGACGCTCTACCTGGCCATGGATCCGTCGCGCCGCCGCGCCTAGAGCATTTTCCGCCGAAGGGTTCAGAGCTCGATCTGACCCAGCGGGCAGACCGCCCGGCCGCCGTCCACCAGGCCGTAGCCCTGCACCAGGCCCGCGGTCACGGTGGCGACCCCGCGCCAGCCGGTCGCCGGATCCTTGATCAGGGGCATCACGCGCGGCACGTCCTTGCGCGGCCGCCCCCCCTCGCCGGCGCCGATGATGCGCAGGTTCTCGTCGACGAGCAGGACGCGGTCGACGTGCTTGCCCGCCGCGCTCTCCCAGCCCCAGCCGACCAGTTCGATCCCCGCGGGCGGGCCTGCATAGCGGCGCAAGACCTTGTCGGTGTTGCCGTTGCACTGCCCGGTCTGCGGCACGACGTCGGTCAGCAGCTTGCCCATGTAACCGGCCGCCCACGCCGGCGGCGGCGGCAGCGGGCCGGTCGCCTCCGGCGCCTGGGCCGCCTTGCCGGCGGGCGCGGTGGCCTGTGCGCCCTGGCCGCCCGTGTCATGGCTTCCGCCGCCCTTGGACCCCGAGGGGTTGCACGCCGCGACCGCCGCCGCGGCAAAAACGATCGTGGCGGTCCGCTTCATGGACGAGCTCCCTCCGTTCGGCGCGATTCGCCGGCTCCGGGCCCGGACCTTAAGCAGGTAAAGATGACCCGCTCAATCGGCGCCTTGGGCGGTCACGGCGCCATGGGCGGGCAGGGCGGCGTCGAGCGCCTCGCGCACGGCCGCATAGGGGACCTTGAACATCCGCTCGTAGAACAGGGGGCCGGGGTGGGGACGGGCCTCGACGCGCTCGGGCGCGAGCCGCTGCCAGCCGAAACCGCGCCGCGCAAAGCCCCAGAACATCGCCGGCCAGATCCCCGACCAGGCGTAGAGCTGGGAGGGGAAGGCGCCCACGCCCGCCATCCAGCGCGCCCATTCGAGCGGCGAGAGGCGGACAGGGGTGAGCGGCCCGTTCTGCGGCAATGGCGCGCCGCCGCGCAGCAGCGGCCCCGGCAGGCCGGGCCCGTTGTAGAGGGTGAACTGCCGCACCTCCGCGCCCAGCCGCGCGGCCAGGCGCACGGCCATGAAGGCGCAGGCGTCGTGGTCCATGTGCCCCCCCCTCCAAGGCAGGACCCACCAGGCGCGTAACCCGGCCCGTCCGGGAGGCCGCTTCGGCAAGCGCCGGGAACAGGCGGCCGGCCGCCAGGTGCAGGCTCTGGTCGAAGGCGCCGGTCCCCAGGCCGAGCGGGATCACCTGCTCGCCGGCGATTCCCTGGCGGGCGAGGAAGGCGCGAGTCTCCGCGAGCCGCCGCTCGCCCAGCGCCCTGTCGCGGTAGTCGGCAAGATAGAGGAAATGCTGCGCCAGCCCCTGGCGCGAGGCTTCCCAGACCAGCGGCGCCGCGCAGTATTCGTCGTCGAAGTGAGCCAGGATATAGACGACGCTCATCGGGCGGTTCCGGCGCGGCGCGCGCCGGCCGCGCGGGGGAGTCAGCATGATTTCGCCGGATACGGAAGATGACGCCGCCGACGCCGGCCCGGCCGGCGGGCGGCCGCGCAATCAGGCGTTCGCAGCGATGAGACCCAGACAGGGTCGGGTCGCGGGCGCCGCCTACCTGGGCGTCCTGGCCGCCGGCTACTTCGGCATGTTGATCGCCAACCTGCCCGGCCACCTGACGCTGGATTCCATCCTCGAGCTCTATGAGGGGCGCTTCCGCATCCGCCAGAGCTGGGCGCCGTCCTTTTACGCCTGGGTGCTGGGTGTGTTCGACGCCGTCTGGCGCGGAACCGGGCTCTACGTGGCCGCGAGCGCCCTCCTGCTGTTCGTCGCGCTCGCCTCGTTCCTGTGGCTTCGCCGTGGGACCAGCCGCGGCGCCAGCCTCTGGGCCGCGATCTGCGCGGCGCTGTTCATGCTCACGCCGCAGTTCGCGCTCTACCAGGCGGTGGTCTGGAAGGACATCCTGTTCGCCGACACCGCCATCGCGGGCGTGGTCTGCCTGGCCTGGGCCGGCCGCGGGCTGCAGCCGCGCCGGACGCAGGGGCTGCTGCTCGCGGCCGCCCTCCTGCTGCTCGCCGCCGCCGCCCTCCTGCGACAGAACGGCGTGGTCGTCGCCGCCATGGCCGCCGTAGCTCTGGGCGTCACGCGGTCGCGCGGCAGCTGGCGGCGGGCGCTGGGCTGGAGCCTGGGCGCGATCGTCTCGGTCGTGGTGGTCTCCCACGCCATGAACCTCGCCACCCAGCCGCCGGACGCCCGCGGCGACGACGGCATGGCCGAAGGCATGCGCATCCTGCAGGGCTACGATCTGCTGGGCGCGATCACGCGCGACCCGAAGTTCCCGCTGGCGGCGATCACCCGGGCCCAGCCGGCGGCGGCCGCGACCCTGCGCAGCCTGGGGCCGCGCTACTATTCCGCGGAACGCACCGACACCACCGATTTCCAGCCGCAGATCCACCAGGCGCTCGCCGCCATCCCCAGCGGGGCGCTGGCCGCCGACTGGCGAAACCTCCTCCTGCGCCATCCGGGCCTCTATCTACGCGGCCGCGTCCCGGTGTTCGTCTGGGTGTTCCTGACGCCGGAGGTCGACCGTTGCGTGCCGGTCTGCCTGGGGGTGCAGGGGCCGGCGGACGCGCTGAAGGCGCTGGGCATGGACTTCCGCTGGTCGGCGCAGGACGACCGCCTGGAGGACTATGGCGAGGCCTTCATGGACACGCCGGTCTTCTCCCACCTGACGTACGCCCTGCTGGCGCTCGGGGTGGCGCTGGTCCTGCTGCTCCGGCGCGAGGCGGCCGACCTGATGATGATCGCCCTGATGGTCAGCGCGCTCGCCTTCGCCGCGAGCTTCTTCCTGATCTCGATCGCCTGCGACTACCGCTACCTGTACTTCCTGGATCTCGCGGCCATGGCAGGCCTGCTGTACGTCGCGGTCGACCCGCCGGCCTGGCGCCGCCCTATTCGTGCGCCAGAAGCGCGTCCAGCGCCCAGCCCGCCTCGTCGATAACACCCTTCTGCGCCCACCAGTCGCGCTGCAGCGCCTCGTGCCGCGCCTCGAGCTCGGCCAGCTCGCGGCGGGTCCAGGCGAGCGCCTGGCGCGCTTCCATCAGCTCCTGGCGCGCACGGTCGAAGTCGCGCGCGGCCGGCGAGACCAGCGGCCCGATGTCGCCGCGGCGCTCGGCGAGCGCGACGGCCGCGGCCTGCAGCGGCGCGGGGGCGGGCGCCTCGTCGCGCGCGGCCGCGGCGCACCAGGCGTAGACGGCCGCCGCGATCTCGCCGCTCCAGCCGAGGTCCGCCAGCTCGCCTGCCGGGCGGTTGTGGCGCAGCTCCGGCGTCAGCGCCGCGTCTATCGCCTGCGCGGCGCGCGAGCTCAGCCTGGGCAGCGGCGCGCCGTGGGCCCGCTCGATCCGGGCGACCTCGCCGCGCCAGTCGTCCAGCAGCCGGTCGTAGTCGACGAAGACGCGCGGCAGCTCGCGGCTGTAGGCCTCCGCCGCCAGCATGTAGGCGCTCCACAGCAGGATCGACTTCTGCGGCGAGAAGCCGTCGCGCCGGGCCAGCGAGCCGGCCACCGCCAGCGGATGCCGCACCGGCACGACGCAGCGCGCCGCGACGTCCAGTCCGTCCAGCACCTCCCGCCAGAAGGGCAGCAGCACGGTGACGCGCGGGTCCTTCATCAGCGGATGGCGGGTCTGGCCGAACTCCTCGCGGAACAAGGCCGTGGCGCGGACCCGCCAGTCGGCCGCCTCCGCGGCCGGCGTCTCGGGCTGGGGGAAGGCGAAGGGATCGTCCCAGGCCGAACCCGCGGCGCGCAGGCGCTCGTCGTCGAAGCTGGCGATCCGCCAAGGCTCGAAGTAGCCCTGGGCGTTGTGCTCGTCGCCGGGCATGACGTTCTTCGGCAGGCGCGCGCCCGCCAGCGACAGCAGCTGGGTGACGGCCGACGTGCCGGAGCGGTGCATGCCCAGCACCAGATAGGCCGTCCGCCCGCCCGTGTCGGGGCGGTTCACGCGTTCGCGCGGGAGGTCGGTGGTCGTCATCTGCGTCAGGTGGTAGGCGCGTCGGCCGATCGTCGCAACCGTCAGCCGCCGGTTGATCGGCCAGACCTTCTGTTGCACAGAGGCCCGAACAAGGGACAGGACGCCGCATGGCCGCCACGGCCGCCGACGACGAGGACTACCGGATCGTTTCGACGGCGGTCGACCAGGCCTTCTACCGGACCGTCTATCCGGACGCCGCGTCGCCCGAGCTGGACCCGGTCCGCCACTACCTCGACCACGGCTGGCGCGAGGGCCGCGACCCGGCGCCCTGGTTCTCCGTGCGGGCCTACCTGGCGGCCAACGCCGACGTGGTCCGCACCGGCGAGGAGCCCCTGGCGCATTACCTGCGGCACGGCGCGCGCGAGGGGCGCCGGGTGTTCGCGTCCGAGCACGCGGCGGCCTGGCGGCGCCCCGGCGACGAGCCTCCCGGGGCCTTCGGCGCGCCGCTCGCGCCCGCCGCCCCGGGCGCGCCGCCCAAAGCCGAAGCCGTCCGGCGCCCGCTGTTCACCGAGGACGAGCGGCGGATCGCCTCGACGGAGTTCGACGCCGGCTTCTATGCCCGGACGAATCCACATCTCGCCGACAAGGGTCTGGACCTGCTGGAGCATTTTCTCGCCCACGGCTGGCGCGAGGGGCTCGATCCCTGCGCGCAGTTCTCCGTCCGCGACTACCTGGAGAACAATCCGGACATCGCGCGCGCCGGGGTCAATCCGTTCACGCACTACATCGCCACGGGGCGGGCGGAAGGGCGGCCGCCGCGCAGCACGCTCGGATTCCGGCACAAGATCATCACCGGCCTGCAGCCGCTCGAGGCGCGGATCGCCTGGTCGCGCGAGGCGGGCCGCACGGTCGCCACCCGGCCGGCCACGGCCCTGGCCGAGGCGTTCGCCCAGGGGCCCACGGGCCTCGCGCGGACCGGCCTGCGCGACCTGCACCTGACCTTCAGCCACGACGACTACACGGCCAACGTCGGCGGGGTCCAGCTCTGCCTGCAGTACGAGGCCGAGCGCATGGCGGCGCGCGGCCGCGACCACCTGCACCTCTTCCCGGCCAGGCCGTGGCCGGTGCTGCGGCGTCAGGAGCGCGCCCCGCTGGGCGTGCTGCTGAACGGCCGCGCCCTGGGCGCCTTCGAGGCCGACGCCCTCTGCGAGGCCCTGGCTGCAGCGGGCGCCTCGCGGCCCGGAGCCCGCAGCCTCGCCATCCACAACCTGCTCGGCCACGACGTCGAAGAGGTGATCCGCATCGCCGCGGCCTGCAGCCTGGGCGCGGGCGTCTTCTGGCTGCACGACTTCACCAGCCTCTGCGCCGGCTACCAGCTGCTGCGCAACGACGTCGAGGACTGCGCGGCGCCGCCCATCGACAGCGCCGGCTGCGGCATCTGCCTGTACGGGCCCGCGCGTGGGCCGCAGCTCGCCGAGCACGAGCGCCTGTTCCGGCGCCTGGCGCTGACCGTGGTCAGCCCCTCGAAGCCTGCGCTCGACTTCTGGCTGGCCCGCGCGCGCTTTCCGGCGGCGCGGACGCTCGTCCATCCGCACGTCCGGCTTGTGCGCCGAGCGCCGGCGCGCATCGGCGAGCCGGGGCCGCTGCGGCTGGCCTTCCTGGGCATGCCCTCGCCGCACAAGGGCTGGCCGATCTTCGCCCGGCTCGCCACCGACCACGCCGCCGATCCGCGCTACCGGTTCCTGCACCTGGGAGCGCGGCCCGATCCGCGGGCGCCGGTGGAGTTCCATGAGGTCTCGGTCAGCCTCGCCGACCGGCTGGCGATGCAGCGCACGATCGAGGCGCTGGAGGTCGACGTCGCGGTAATCTGGTCGCTGTTCCGCGAGACCTTCTGCCTGGCCGCGCACGAGGCGGTCGCCGCTGGCGCGGCCGTGGTGACAGGCCCGGACAGCCTCAACGTCGCCGCTTTCGTCGAGAGCTCGGGTTGCGGGCGGGTGCTGGACGGCGAGCAGGCGTTGGCGCGCGCTCTCGCCGAGGGCGGGCTGCTCGACCTCGCCCGGGCGGGCCGGCGGCCTTGGCTGCATGACCTGGAGTTCAGCGGCATGACCGCCGACCTGCTCGAGCCGAGCGTCGCCGCATGAAGGTTCTCTGCTTCTCCAGCTTCACCTTCTCCTACCTGAACCGGGCGCGGGTGCTGTTCGCGAGCCTGCGGCGGTTCCATCCCGACTGGGAGCTGGTCGCCCTGATCACCGACGAGCCGCCGCCCGGCTTCGTCTTCGACCCGGCGCAGGAGCCGTTCGACCGGGTCGTCTACGCCGAGGAGCTCGGCCTTCCGGCGTTCCGGTCCTGGCTGTTCAAGCACGACATCGTCGAGGTCTGCACGGCTGTGAAGGGACCCTTCCTGCACCAGGCCTGCACCGCCGGGCAGGCCGAGGCCGTGATCTACCTGGACCCCGACACCGCCCTGCTCGGCAGCCTTGCGCCCCTGGAGTCCTGGCTCGCCGAGCACGACGTCCTGCTCACGCCGCACCTGCTCGATCCCAATGACGATCCTCTAGCGATCGAGGACAACGACGTCGCCACCCTGCGGACGGGCGTGTTCAACCTGGGCTTCGTCGCGGTGCGCACGGACGGAGAGGGCGCGCGTTTCGCCAGGTGGTGGAACGACCGCCTGCTCACCCACTGCTATGACGACATCCCCAACGGCCTGTTCGTCGACCAGCGCTGGTGCGACGAGGTCCCGGGCCTGTTCGACAAGGTCAAGGTCGTGCGCGATCCGGGCTACAACGTCGCCAGCTGGAACCTGAGCCGGCGCAAGGTGTCGGTGGAAAAGGACGGCCGCATCCTGGTCAACGGCGCGCCGCTGCGGTTCTGGCACTTTACCAAGCTGGGCGAAGTGGGGGACGCCATGACCCGCCGCTACGCTGGCGACAACTTCCCGGTCTATGAGATCTGGAGCTGGTACAAGCGCCAGGTGGACGCCGCCACCGATCCGGCGATTCCGCCGCGCTGGTGGGCCTATGGCGCCTACCGGGACGGGACCCCGATCGCGCGCGCCCACCGGCTGCTCTACCGCGGCCGCGCCGACTTGCAGTCCGCCTTCCCCGATCCATATGCGGCGGGTCCGGACGGCTTCCGCGCCTGGATCCAGGAGAACCCCGAATGAGCGCGCCGGCCGAGGATGGGCATCCGCCCGCGGGCGAGGGCCCGCATCCGCTGATCGTCAAGGCCGCGGCGGTCATGCGCCGGTTCGCCGCCGTATCGGACTCCGAGAACCAGGCCCTGGCGGAAGCGGCGCTGGTGCGGTCGAGGTTTACCGAAGCGCTTGTTGCAGCGCTCAAGCGACAGTCGGCCGCCGAGGCGCAGCTGCGCCCGCTCGCGGCTCTGGCGCAGGCGGCCGTGGCGGACTGGACGGGGCTCGGGATGGCCCGGCGGCTGACCTGGAAGCTCCGCGCGGTCCTGGCCCGGGCCGGCCTGCCCGGCCAGGCGCTGCTGCTGGCCGCCTCGGGGCTGTGGCGCACGCGCGGCCGGCTCGATCTCGATTTCCTGCGCGCCGCCGGTTACCTGAGGCGCCGGGCAGAGCCGGCCGTCAGGCCTGACAGCCTGTACGACCCGGCCTGGTACCTGGAGCAGAATCCGGACCTCGCCACGGCCCGGCTCGCGCCTATCCTGCACTATCTGTTGCGCGGCCAGTTCGAGGGGCGCAGCCCGCATCCGCTGTTCGACGCCGACTGGTACGCGCGCCGCAACGCCGGGTCGCTGGCGGCGAGCCGCCTCTGGCCGCTCGCACACTTCATGCGGGTCGGCGCCTGGACCGGGCGCTCGCCACATCCCTTCTTCGACATGGGCCACTACGCGGCCCAGGCCCCGGCGCTGGCGCCCGGCGAGGATTTTCCGTCGCACTACCTGCGCGAAGGATGGAAGCAGGGCCTTTCGCCCCATCCGCTGTTCGATCCAGCCTGGTACGTCGCCCAGGTCCCGGCGGCGGAGGCCGGGATCCCGCCGCTCGAGCACTTCATCCGGAAAGGCGAAGCTGCGGGCCTTTCGCCGCACCCCCTGTTCGATCCGGCCTGGTACCTCGCCCAGGCGCCGGAGGCCGCGGCGGCCGGAACAGGCGCGCTGCGGCACTATCTGGAGGTCGGCGCGGCGCGGCGGCTCAGCCCGAGCCGCTGGTTCGATTCACCGCACTACGTGGTTCGCCGTGGCGATTCGTTGCCGCCGTCCGCCGATCCGCTGGTCGATTACCTGCAAGGCGGCGCTTGGATCGTGGCCGAGCCCTTCCCGGGATTCGCCAGCGCGGCCTATCTGGCGACACAACCCGAACTGGTGGCGGAGGGACTGACGCCGCTGGAGCATTGGGCCAGGCGCGCTGCGGCGGATCGCCCGCGAACGATTGACAGGACCCGGAGGGCCTAGCATCTGTCCGCCCGCTCCCGGGCGTTCCGGGGCGCGGCGGCACAGTCGAGGTCGATCGCGGATACCTTAATTGGACCAACATTAGGGTATCTGAGGCGGCCCTTCGGAGGGACAGCTCGGCGGCCATGAAATTCCTGACCTTTCTCACGAACCAGCCCGACAATGTGCTGACCCGCGCGCTGAACGACGGCAAACGGCCGTTCGCGGTCGCCGCGACATTCAGCTTCTTCTCGAACCTGCTCTACTTGGCGATGCCGCTGTATACCTACCAGGTCTACGGGCGCGTGATGCAGAGCCAGAGCGAGGCGACGCTATGGATCCTCACGGCCATCACGATCTTCGTCTTCGGCATGTCGAGCGTGATCGACGATTACCGCGCGCGCATCCTGATCAACTATGGCGTCATCCTCGACCAGAGGGTGTCCGGGCGGCTGTTCAGCAGCCTGTTCGACGCCGCCGTCCGCGGCGAGACCAGCGGGCGCTCGCAGATCCTGCGCGACCTCGACTCGTTCCGCCAGACGCTGACCGGCGTGGCGGCGGGCGCCTTCTTCGACGTGCCTTGGATCCCGGTGTTCATCATCGTGCTCTACCTGGTCAGCCCGCTGGTCGGGCTGGTGACCACCCTGGGCGCGGTGGCGCTGGTCTGGCTGGCGCTGGCCCAGGAGCGGGCGATCCGCCCCTCGCTGCGCGAGGCCAACGAGTCGGCGATCAAGAGCTACGCCTTCACCGAAGCGGCGCTGCGCAACGGCGAGGTGGTGCGCGCCATGGGCATGCTGCCCACGCTCGGCGCGGCCTGGGCGCACTTCCGCGGGATCACCATCGAGCGCGGCGCCGACACCTCGGAAAAGTCGAACTTCTACACCGACATGATCAAGGCGGTGCGGATGGCGATCCAGATCCTCACCATCGCCGCTGGCGCCTGGCTGATCATGCGCGGCAAGCTGGCCTCCGGCATGCTGTTCGCCAACATGATCCTGGCCGCCCGCGCGCTGTCGCCGATCGAGAAGATCGTGGCCGCCTGGGAGCCGCTGAACAACATGGCCCGCTCGCACGGCCGGGTCATGGAGATGCTGCAGAAGACCGAGCCGCCGTCGCTGGCCACCGCTCTGCCCAGGCCCAAGGGCCGGCTCGCCGTCGAGAACGTCAACTTCGCGCCCCAAGGCGCCAACCGCCTGCTGCTGGCCGGCATCAACTTCGAAGTGCAGGCCGGCGAGGTGCTGGGCATCATCGGGCCTTCCGGGGCCGGCAAGTCGACGCTGGCGCGCCTGCTGATGGGCATCTGGCGGCCGGTGAACGGGGTGGTGCGCCTCGACGGCGCCGACGTGTTCAGCTGGAACCGCGCGGACTTCGGCCGCCACGTGGGCTACCTGCCGCAGGACACCGAGCTGTTCGCCGGCACCATCCGGCAGAACATCGCCCGCTTCCGCGACGACGTCACCGACGAGCAGGTGGTGCGGGCGGCGCAGATGGCCGGCGTACACGAGCTGATCCTGCGCACGCCCAAGGGCTATGACACCGAGGTGGGCGAGGGCGGCCTGGTGCTCTCGGTCGGCCAGCGCCAGCGCGTCGGCCTGGCCCGCGCCATGCTCGCCGACCCGGCTTTCGTGGTGCTCGACGAGCCCAACGCCAGCCTGGACGCCGAAGGCGAGGTCGCGCTGATGGCGGCGATCGAGGCGCTGAAGGCGAACGGGGCGACCGTCGTCATCATCTCGCACAAGATCGGCGTGTTCCGCACGGCGGACAAGATTCTCGCCATGCGCGAGGGCCGCATGGAGCTGTTCGGGCCGCGCGACGGCGTCCTGGCCCGACTGATGAAGCCCGCCGAGGTTCGCGCCGTGGAGGCAGGACGATGAGACTAGACCTGGGGCCGGTCCGTTCCGGCTATGTGGCGCCCGCCTTCGGCTCGGAAGTGGAGCCGATCGATCCCAGCCTCGAGCGCCGCCTGCGCCGGCCGATGGTGGTGGGCGCCGCCATCATCGGCGTGCTGGTCGTAGGCCTCGGCCTGTGGTCCGCCCTGACACCGCTGGCGAGCGGGGTCTCGGCCATGGGCGAGGTGGAGGTGGAGTCCAACCTCAAGACCATCCGCCACCGCGATCCGGGCGTCGTGCGCCAGATCTCCGTGCACGAAGGCCAGCTGGTCCGCGCCGGCCAGGTGCTGATCACCTTCGACGACACCGAGCCGCACGCGACGGTGGAGGTGCTGCAGAACCAGGTCGACACCGTGATGGCCCAGGCCGCCCGCGACGAGGCGGAGGCCACCGGCAAGACCATGGTCGTCTTCCCCGCCGAGCTGACCTCGCGGACGTCCGATCCGCGCGTCGCGGGCCTGATGCGCGACCAGCAGTTCCTGTTTACGACCCGTTACCAGCTCTACCAGAGCCAGACCCAGGTGCTGCAGCAGCGGCTCGACCAGATCCAGAACCAGATCGTCGGCGACCAGGCCCAGGTGGTCTCGACCGACACCCAGAGCAAGCTCACCGACGAGGAGATGGGCGGCTACAAGACGCTCTACGCCAAGGGCTACGCCCCGAAGTCGCTGATCCTGCGTTACGAGCGCTCGATGGCCGACCTCGCCGGCCACAAGGGCTCGCTGGCGGCGGACATCGCCCGGCTGAAGCAGCAGCAGGGCGAGACCCGCATGCAGATGACCAGCCTGCTGAACCAGCGCCAGAGCCAGGCCGCCGACGAGCTGCGCGACGCCCAGGCCAAGCTGGCCGACGCCACGCCCCGGCTCACCGCGGCCAAGAGCGCGCTCGAGGGCACGGTGGTGCGCGCGCCGGTGGACGGCTACGTCTTCAACCTGACCCAGTTCACCCCCGGATCGGCGGTGGGCGGCGGCGAGGTGCTGATGCAGGTGGTGCCGACCAACGCGCCGCTGTTCGTCCAGGCCATGGTCAAGCCACAGGACATCGAATCGGTGCGCCCGGGGATGGACGCCAAGGTCCGCATCCTGGCGCTGAACCCGCGGTGGCATGGGCCGATGGACGCCAAGGTCGTCATGGTGGCGCCGGACAAGAATACGCCGCAGCAGGACCGCGCCGCCGTCGCGCAGGGCGGCGCGAGCGCCCAGTCCGCGCTCGCCAACGCCGGCTTCTACCGGGTCGACGTGCGCATCGATCCGAAGGAGCTGACCAAGCTCAAGCCGGACGAACGGGTGACCCCCGGCATGCCCGCCAGCGTCATGCTCGTCAGCGGCAAGCGCACCCTCCTGGGCTTCCTGATCTCGCCGATCACGGACACCATGGAGCACGCGTTCCACGAGCAGTAGGGGCGACCCTCGCGCCCGTTTCCGGCGGGCGCCGCGGTGCCCGCCGTGGCCACGGCGGCGGCA
>CBJNAS010000055.1:0-14210 GCA_966434565.1 uncultured Phenylobacterium sp. | reverse complement strand
GGATCGAGGACCAGGACTTCAAGGATCCCGACACCGGCCAGCTGATGAACCGCGAGCTGCTCGACAAGGAGCTGTCCCGTATCGAGAAGCCCGCCGGCATCGCCAACCCGAAGGACTTCCGCAACGAGATCGTCAAGTTCGCCCTGCGCTCGCGAGCCAAGCTGGAGGGTCGCAACCCCTCCTGGACGAGCTACGAGAAGATCCGCGAGGTGATCGAGCGGCGGATGTTCAGCCAGGTGGAGGACCTGCTGCCGGTCATCTCCTTCGGCTCCAAGAAGGACACCGAGACCGACAAGAAGCACGCTGAGTTCGTCGACCGGATGACGGCGCGCGGCTACACCGAGCGCCAGGTCCGGCGACTGGTCGATTGGTACATGCGGGTGAAGCAGGCGGGTTGACGGCGACGGGGACGCGTTCATGCATATCGTCGACCGCCGGCTCAACCCCAACAGCAAGAGCCTGGAGAACCGGCAGCGGTTCATCCGGCGGGCCAAGGAGCAGCTGCAGGACGCGGTGCGCCAAGCCTCCCGCGGGCGGGGCATCCGCGAGGCCGTGGACGGGGGCGAGGTCTCGATCCCGTCGGACGGCGTCAAGGAGCCGCATTTCCATACCGCCCCCGGCAAGGCGCGGGACTTTATCCTGCCGGGCAACAAGAGCTTCAGCGAGGGCGACATCCTGCCCAGGCCGCCGGGCGGCAGCGGCGGGCCGGGGCGCGGCGAGGCCGGCGAAGGCGACAGCGAGGACGACTTCCGCTTCGTGCTCACCGCCGAGGAGTTTTTGAACCTGTTCCTCGACGACCTGGAGCTGCCGGAGCTGGCCAAGCGCACCCTGAGCGAGACCCAGCAGGACGCCCCGCGCCGGGCGGGCTACCAGCGCAACGGCTCGCCCGCCGCGCTCTCGGTCGGCCGCACCATGCGCCTGGCGCTGGCCCGCCGGATCGCGCTCGGCCGCCCCAATCCGCAGGCCATCGCCGATCTCACCGCCAAGCTGGAGGCGTGCGAGGACGAGGAGCGCAAGGCGGAGCTGCAGGCCGAGCTCGCGGCCTTGGAGGCGAAGCGGCGGCGCATCGCCTACGTGGATCCGATCGACGTGCGCTACCGGCGCTTCGAGAACGATCCCAAGCCGATCACCAAGGCGGTGATGTTCTGCCTGATGGACGTCTCGGGCTCGATGTCCGAGCACATGAAGGACCTGGCGAAGCGCTTCTACCTGTTGCTCTACGTCTTCCTGAACCGGCGCTACAACTCCGTCGATATCGTCTTTGTCCGCCACACCGACCATGCCGAGGAGGTGGACGAGGAGACCTTCTTCCGCAGCCCGGCCTCGGGCGGCACCCTGGTCTCCAGCGGCCTGGACTGCATGGCCAGGATCATCGGCGAGCGCTACTCGGCTGCGGAGTGGAACATCTACGCCGCCCAGGCCTCGGACGGCGACAACGCCCACGGCGATGGCCGGCGCACGGCGCAGATCCTCACCCAGGCCATCCTGCCGGTGACCCAGTACTTCGCCTATCTCGAGGTAAGCGAGAGCTCGGAGGTCAAGGAAGGCATGCCGGATTCCCCGCTCTGGACGCTCTACGAGCAGCTGCACCAGCAGGGCGCGCCGCTGTCGCTCCGCCGCGTCGGCGACCGCAGCGAGATCTTCCCGGTGTTTCGTGAGCTGTTCGAGAAGCGGACCGCCCGCGAAGGCGCGGCCCCATGAGCGGGCCTCGGCTGTTCGAAGGCGCCGACTGGGACTTCGAGACCCTGCAGCGGATCTACGAAGCCTGTGAGAAGGTGGCGCTGGGCGAGCTGGGCCTGAACGTCTACCCGAACCAGATCGAGGTGATCAAAGCCGAGCAGATGCTCGACGCCTACGCCTCGATGGGCATGCCGCTGTTCTACAAGCACTGGTCGTTCGGCAAGCGCTTCGCCTCGCACGAGAGCCTCTACCGGCGCGGCCTGCAGGGGCTGGCCTATGAGATCGTCATCAATTCCAGCCCGTGCGTCTCCTACCTCATGGAGGAGAACACGGCGACCATGCAGACGCTGGTCATCGCCCACGCCGCGTTCGGCCACAACCACTTCTTCAAGAACAACTACCTCTTCAAGACCTGGACCCAGGCCGAGGCCATCCTCGACTACCTGGACTTCGCCAAGCGCTATGTCGCCCGCTGCGAGGACCGCTACGGCGAGGTGGCGGTCGCCCGCACGCTGGACGCGGCGCACGCGCTGATGGGGCAGGGGGTGCATCGCTTCCACGGGGTCAAGCGGGTCGACCTGCGCCATGAAGAAGAGCGGCGTCAGAGCCGTCGCGCCCACCAGGAGCGGATCTTCAACGACCTCTGGCGCACCCTGCCCGGGCGCGCGGCCGCCGAACGGCCCGAGCTGGACGTCGAGCGTCGTCGCCGGCTGCTCGGCCTGCCGCAGGAGAACGTGCTCTATTTCCTGGAGAAGTCCGCGCCGCGGCTGCTGCCCTGGCAACGCGAGATCCTGCGCATCGTCCGCCAGGTCGCCCAGTACTTCTATCCCCAGGGTCAGACCAAGGTGATGAACGAGGGCACGGCGACCTACGTGCACTACAAGGTGATGGGCCGGCTGCACGAGCAGGGCTCGCTGACGGACGGCAACTATCTGGAATTCCTGCAGTCGCACACCAACGTCGTCACCCAGCCGGCGTTCGACGACCCCCGCTTCTCGGGCTTCAACCCCTACGCCCTGGGCTTCTCGATGATGTGCGACATCGAGCGCATCGTCACTGATCCGGACGAGGAGGACCGCCGGTGGTTCCCGGACATCGCCGGCGTCGGCGATGCGATGGGGGTGCTGCGGGAGATCTGGGCCAACTATCGCGACGAGAGCTTCGTCAACCAGTTCCTCAGCCCGCGCCTGATGCGGCAGATGCGGCTCTTCCACCTGCGCGACGACCCGGCGGTGCGGGAGGGAATGAAGGTCGAGGCCATCCACAACGAGCGCGGCTATCGCCGGATCCGGCGGGACCTGGCCCGCCGCTACGACGTCGGCGTCGCCGAGCCCAACATTGAGGTGGTGGACGTCGACTTGGCGGGCGACCGCAAGCTGATCCTGCGGCACGCCGTCCAGGACGACCGTCTGCTGGCGGAGGCCGACGCCAAGCGCGTGCTGCAGCACCTGGCCGACCTGTGGACCTACGACGTGCTGCTGCAGGAGGTCGACGCCTCGGACACGGTCCTCAAGGAGCACCAGGCCAGCCCCCGCGAGGCCCTGCTGATGGCGAGCTGAGGCGGAGGGCGCGTCAGGCGATCGCCAGCAACGGAACGCTCAAGGCGCGAGCTGCTGCGGCAAGGGCGGTATCGCCGGTGGCGAGCGGAATGCCCATTCGCATCGCCAACTCGAGGTAGGACGCGTCATAGGCCGTCAGGCCATGGGTCTCGGCGATGGCCTGGGACGCCGACCAGACCTGCGTCGCCGTCTCCGCATCGATCGTGATCGGCAAGCCGTGGAGCAGCGCCAGCAGCTCGCGCCGGTCGGCTGCGGTGATGCGCCCGCGACGCTGCGCCGTAAGCAGTGCGTTGAGCGCTTCGAGCGGCCATAATTGCGGTGCGAACGCGCCCTCGATCGCAACGCGGTCAAGCAGCGCCGATATTGCGGGGGTCTGTTCGTCCTCAAAGCACCAGGCGAGCGCGATCGAAGCGTCGACGACGAAGCTCACCGGCGCCCTTCTTCGATCAGCGCCCTCAGCGGAATGCCTCCCAGAGTCTTGCCCCGGCTCGCAGCCCGCAGCCGCTGGACCGTCTCTGCAGCCCGCGTCGAGCCAAGGCCCCCGTCGACCGCGACCAGTTTGGCGACGGGCTTCCCGCGACGGGTGATCACGACTTCGCCTTCGCCTCGTTCGACATCGTCGATCAAGGCGGTGAGGCGATTTTTCGCGTCGAAGACGCCGACGCACTTCATGGCGAATCCCTCTCACGCCGAGTTGGCCAGTAATCTAGCTTACTAGCCAGATGGCCCGCACGCCAGCATCTCGCGGGCTCTCCAGTTGCTACGACCCTCGCTCGCCGAGAAGCGCCGCAGCCGCGGCATCGCCATTCCGACGGCGTCCTGTAGAGCGCGCCTGCGGAAATTTAGATCTCCGGTGTTCGCTCCGCGACCGCGGGAGCGGCCGCCCTGCGCCTGTTCAAGCGGCTGAGGGCGCCTGCGTGTAATCTTTATGTCCAATGCTGGACAGACGTCTTCATCTGATCGCAGTCTGTTGCACTGGGGTGGGGATTGAGCGCGCGTTACGCGCCATTCCGCACGTGACGGTGGAGTGATTACGCTGCCTGGGCGAAATCTTATCTTAAGTGAATTTGGTTCTGATTTGGAGCTGGTGCGGGGTGATTTGGCCCGAACGACATTACGCGCCGGCCAAGTGCTCAACGAACCCGGAGATGAGATCCGGAACATCTATTTCCTGGCGGGCGGTGTGGTCTCGAAGTTCGCCGTCTTCGACGACGGCCACGAGGTGGAGTGCGTCCTCGTCGGGCGCAACAGCGCGATCGGCACGCTGGCCGCCCTCGGCTTCAACACCGGCCTGACCCGCGATGTCTGCATCTTCGACACTCAGGCCTGGTCGCTGCCGCGCAGCCGGTTGGTGTGGGCGTGCAAGACATCGCCGCGGATCGCCCGCGCCGTGGCCCACTCCTGCCGCACCCAGATGACCTACGCCATCCGAGTCGGCGCCTGCAACGCGCTCCACGGGGTCGAACAGCGGCTATCGCGATGGTTGCTGAGCTGCTGCGCCCTGCTGCAGGCGCCCGAGATCGCCCTGGGCCAGGAGCTGCTGGCCAAGGTGCTGGGCGTGCAACGCTCCTCGGTGAACCCGATGCTGCAGCGGTTTCAGGCCGATGGGCTGATCGCCCTGGGGCGCTCGCGCGTGACGATCGTCGATGCGGCGGGCCTCAGGCGGCGCGTCTGCGAATGCTTCGGCGCCCTCGAGCTTCGTGCGCATGGACATCGCTGCGAGCATGAGACCGCCCAGCCGACGAGGGAGCCGCCCGGCGCGGGCGGCTCACGTCCCGCGACCGGGGCCTGGTGAGGCCGTCCAGAGGGTGAGGGTGGCGCGCAGGCCGGGCTCGGCCTGCTCCAGCCGGAGGTCGCCCTGGTGCAGCTGGGCCACCGCGCGCACGATGGCGAGACCGAGCCCCAGCCCGGGACTCTCCAGATCCAGCCGGACGAACGGGCGCATCGCCTCGGCCGCCTGCGTCTCGCTGAGGCCGGGGCCACGGTCTCGCACCGCGAACTGCGCCCCGGCGCCGCACCTCCTGAGCGAAACCTCGATCGGGACGCCCTCGGGCCCGTGGCGAATCGCGTTGGCGAGGAGATTGCCGATCGCCTGGAACAGCAGCTGGCGGTGGGCGAGCGCCGTCACCGGTTCGACCTTCGGGCTGAGGGCCTGGCCGCGCTCCTCGGCCAGCGGTTCGAAGAGCTCGATCACGTCCTGCGTCAAGGCGTCCAGCGCCACGTTCTGCATCGCCTCGCGCGAGAGCCCGCTCTCGGCGAGCGCCAGATCGGCGAGCCCGGTGAAGGTGGCCACGGTCCGCTCGGCCTCCTGCTCGGCGCGCTCCAGCGCCGCTTCGCGCTCGCTCTCGGCGTCTGCGAGGCGCGCCTCGGCGATAGCCGCGCGCATGCGCATCAGCGGCGTGCGCAGGTCGTGCGCCAGGCTGTGAGTGACTGCTTCCAGACCGCTCACCAGGCGCTGGTTCTCCTCGACCATCTGGTTGAAGGCCGCCGCCACCTCGTCGAAGCCGTCGCCCCGCCCGCTCTCCGGCGCGCGGGCCTCGCGCTCGCCGCGGGCGATGGCGCGGGCGGCGGCGGCGAGCCGCTCGAGCTGGACGCCCACCAGTCGGCCCCAGGCGGCGGCCACCCCGAGCAGCGCCGCCACAACGAAGCCGAAGGCCACCGCCGCCGAGGCGACGATCGCCCGGCGCACCGGCGCGCGGCTCTGATCGGTGTGGCCCACCAGCAGGCGCTCGCCGTCCGGCATGACCGCGGTGATCGCCCGCGCGGTTCCGCCGTCGGGCAGGGAAAACGGCGCCCAGTCCTCGTCGCCGCCGAGCGCCGCCGGCCAGGCCGCGAGATTGCCGGCGAGCTTGCGGCCTTGGGCGTCGGCCAGCAGGAAGACCTGTCCGGGCGAGGCGGTCTCGGTCGCGCGCCGCACGGCCTGCAGCAGGCCCGCCGCGCCCTGGTCGCGCTGCAGCAGGCTGAGCCGGTCGACGCTGTCGCCGGCGGCGTAGGCCTGCAACTCGCTGATCTCGAATTCCACCTGCCGGTCCAGCAGGACGACGCTGGCCGCGCTGCCCGCCGCGGCGAGCGCCAGGGCGGCGAGCGCGACCGCGCGCGTCCGGGGCAGGGTGGACAGCGCCCTCAAGGCTCCTCCGCCAGCCGGTAGCCCACGCCGCGCACGGTGTGCAGCAGCGGGCGCGCGAAGCCCTCGTCGATCTTCTTGCGCAGCCGGCTCATGTGGGTGTCGATCAGGCTGGTGTGCGGATCGAAGCGGTAGTCCCAGACCCGTTCGAGCAGGGCCGTGCGCGTGACCACCCGGCCCTTGTTGCGCAGCAGTTCCTCCAACAGCTGGAACTCCCGCGGCAGCAGGGCGAGCTTGCGCCCGTCGCGCGTCACGGTGTGCGCCAGCAGGTCCATTTCCAGATCGGCGCAGGTGAGCCGGGTCTCCGCGGCCGTGCGGCGGCGCGCGCTGATGATCTCCAGCCGGGCGGCGAGCTCCTCGAAGGAGAATGGCTTGGCCATGTAGTCGTCCGCGCCCGCGCGCAGCCCGCGCACCCGCTCGTCGGTGTTGCCGAGCGCTGAGAGCAGCAGAACCGGCGTGTCGCGACCGGCGGCGCGGATCGCCTTCAACGCCGAGAGGCCGTCGAGGTCGGGCAGGCCGCGGTCGAGGACGGCGGCGTCATAGGGTTCCCGCAACAGGAGCTGCACCGCGTCGGTCCCCGAGGCCACGGCGTCCACCACATGGCCGTTCTCGCGCAGGCCCTTGCAGATGTAGGCGCTCGTCTGCGCATCGTCCTCGACGACCAGCACCCGCATCGACCGCCTTCCGCTCCCGACCGGGCTCGCGCGCGCCCGCCTCACAGATCTGTAAGGATGCCTGCGGGGCGGCTGCAAGATGGCTGCGCGAGCTTCTCCTCATCGGGTCGCTGACGACCCCGAGATCAGAGGACAAGACCATGAAGCTCCGCACCGCCCTTTCCGCCCTGACCGCGCTTGCGATCGCCGCCTCCGCTCCGGCACTGGCCTCGGCCCAGACCCCGGCCCCTGCCCAGCCGAGCGGCAAGGTGGTCGCCTCCACCCCGGTCCCGAACCCGCCTGAAAACGCGAAGGTCGGGAAGGCCAAGGTCGTGAAGGCGCACACCGTGAAGCATCACAAGTCGACCAAGTCGCATCGCCGGCACAAGACCGAGGCGGCGAAGGCGACCGGCCCCTCCGCCGGCAAGACGGGCGCCGCCGCGGGCCCTGCCAAGAAGTAGGTCCGGACAGTACCGGACGCCGCAAAGGGGCGGGCCGCGCAGGCGGTCCGCCCTTTCCTCATCGGGTCACAGCCAGCCCCGCCACTTGAAGAGCAGCAGCGGCAGGATGGTGGAGGCGATCAGCAGGCCGATGCCGAACTGGTAGCCGTAGGCCCAGCCGTATTCCGGCATGTTGTGGAAGTTCATGCCGTACCAGCCCGCCACCAGCGTCGGAAAGATGCCCACCACCGAGGCGATGGTCAGCACCTTGAAGATGTCGTTCTGCTCGATGCTGATGAAGCCCAGCACCGCGTCGAGCAGGAACTGGATCTTGCCGAGGAGGTGCTCCTCGAACAGGCTGAGCGAGCCGATGTCCTCGCGCACTACCTTGAGCTCGTCGGCCAGGGCGGGCGGGAACCAGTCCTTCGCCTGGGCGAGCGCGAAGGGGATCATGCGGTCGACGGCGAGCAGGCCTTCGCGGATCATGGAAGTGCGCTCCCCCAGGCGGCCCAGCGCGCGCAGCTTCTCGCGCATCACCGCATTGGAGCGGCGCACGTGCCGCGGCGCCTGGGAGTGCTCGCGGAAGACGCGATGTGAAATGGTGTCGAGCCGGGCGCGGGCTCCCTCCAGGAGGTCGGCCTGGCGGGCCACGAACGCCCGCATCAGGGCCACGAAGATAGCGGCAGGGGAGGCGCTGACCGTGCCCGCGGCGATGTCGCCGGCGGTGATCTCGAAGATCCGCAGCGCCTGGTGGCGCACGGTGATCAGCCGCTGAGGGGTCAGCAGGAAGCCTACATGGGTGAGCTCCGGGTGCTCGCTCTCGGCCTTGCCGATCATTGGCGTGGTCAGGCGCAGGACCCCGTCACAGAACGCCAGCCTGGAGGACTGCTCGATCTCGCGCAGCTCCAGCCGCGTCGGCAGCGTGAGCCCCGCCAGCTCTTCGACCAGCGCGATCTCCGAGTCGCTGGGAGTCATCAGGTCCAGCCAGACCGCCGCCGGATGCGGCGCGGCGTCACCGATCGGATGGGGCGGATGGGGAAGGAGCATCGGTCCGGCCTATAGCATTCGCGCGGCCCAGCCGGCGAGGGCCCGCGTGATCGCACCATCCTATGTTTAGCTGGACTTACACCTGAGCTTGACGCCCGTCCGCTCGCGGACACAATGAGAGCTGCCCCGGACGAGCCGCAGACCCAAAACTTGCGCTTTGTCTGGCGCGGTTGCGAACCTTTGGCGTCCGCAGACGTTCGGGCGCTGAACGGTCACAGCCAAGGCGTCGATGTACACAGGATCGGCGTACGGCGAACAAGCTCGATCCGCGCTCGCGGTGCAAGCTTCTGGATAGGGAGACGACGCAGATGGTCCCGAATCCAAAGGTTCGCCCCGAACCTCTCCAACAGGAGAGCGCCGTGATCATCGACCTGGCCGAAGCCAGGGCTCAGCGCCTGGATCGGCGGCTGGACAAGGCGGCCGAAGAGCCGGGCCTCGTCCTGATGCTCTTTGAGGCGGGCTGGGCGACCTGGGCGCAGCTGATGGCCGCGCTGATCGCGCCCTTCTCCCGCTGATAAGCAGAGAGCGAACATCAAATTAACCTCACGGGGGCGGGTACGATTGTCCGCCTGAGCCGACGTCGTCCTGACGCGCCCTGGGCGCACGCCAGGGGAAGGCCAGGGCGGACAGGTTGGCCACGGCCGCGCCCCACGGCCTGGCTGCGGCAGAGGGCGCGTCGGAGGCCGGGGCCGGCGGCGTCACGGCTGACGGTTCAGCGGTCGCCTCCGGCGTCGCCTCGGCCGCCGCCTGGGCCGGCGTGGCGGCCGCGGCGCTCAGGTCCGCGATCACCTCTTCCAGCGCTTGGTGGTCGGGGGCGATTCCCTCGGCCAGCGTAGCCTCGAGCGCCAGCACGGCCACGTGGGTGAGCGTCAGCCAATGCAGGCCGTCGCTCCCCGGCCGCAGCGACAGCTGGGCGGCGGCCGCGCGGGCGGCCCGCATCCGCCGCAGGTGCCACTCCAGGTGTTCGCGCAGGCGGTCGATCACCACGGACTGCTCCTTGCCTCTCCGGGGAGAACTTGCCGCAAGTCGGCCGGCGCGTCCCTCCGGGCGGCCGCGCCCACGGCGATCCGCGCCCCGGCGCCTAAGCGGGCGTCAGGCCTCCTGGATCGCCGAGAGCTTCCACGGCCCCCCGGCGTGGCGCACGAAGGTCCAGAGCTCGGTGGTCGCCGTGGGCGCGGACGGATCGCCCTGCACCACCTGGCCGCTCTGGCGGTCGCGCATCACGTCGACGTTCTCGTAGTTCAGCGCCACGGTCGCATAGTCGGCGTCGCCCTCTCGCCAGGCCTCCGACAGGTCGGAGCGCAGCAGCCGCGTGCGCGAGACCTCGTTGCGACGGCCGTGAGTGGCGTTGTCGCTGAGCTCTTCGGCCAGGTAGGACATCACCTCCGGCGTGGTGCGCTCGCGAAGCGCCGTGTAGTCCTCGCGCCCGAAGGCGTCCTGCACCTCGATCAGCAGCCGTTCGAAAGCCTGCTGGTCGGCGGGACCGATCGGGATCTCGGCCCCGCCCGCCGACGCAGGGCCGGCGCCCCAAGGGCCGCCGGCCGGCGCGCCCCAGGGCGAGCCGGGCGCGTAGCCCGGACCGGCGTCATAGGCTGCGCCGGGGAAGCCCGCCGGCTGGGCAAGGCCGCCGCGGCGCCGGAACAGCCGCACGGCGAACCAGACCGCCAGCGCCAGCAAGGCGAGCTGGAACAGGCTGGCGAACAGGCCCATGCCGGCCATGCCGCCGCCCCAGCCGCCGCCGTAGCCCCAGCCCCCGCCGAAGCCGTGGCCGAGCATGGCGCCGATCAGGCCGCCGGTGGCGAGGCCCGCGAGCAGGCCGCCGCCAAATCCCGGGCGATAACCGGGCTGGCCGCCGTAGCCATAGGGCGAGGCGCCGTAGGCGGGCCTGGGCGCATAGGCCGGCTGGCCGGGCGAATAGCCGGCAGGGGGCGCGGTCATCGACCGCTGCACCGGAGCCACATAGCCCGGCGAGGAATAGGTGGGTGCGGGCGCGTAGTAGGTGCGTGCGCCTCTGCTTCCGAAGCTGCCGCCGCGGCGCGCCTCGGCGGGCGCGCCGATCGCGACGGCGAGCGCAATCGCTCCGGCCAGCATGGCGGCGAGCCGGGATCGCGATGACATCATGGTCGGGTCCTCGAGTGACGGACGGCGGACGTGGCGCCCGCCGGCGCGCAAGAGATGGGCTCCGCGGCCGGCTTCGTCCAGCGGCTGGTCACCAGAGCGGCGAAGGGGGGCGGCCCGCCCGTTCCGCCAGGCGCCGCCGGACGGAGCCATGGGCGTCGGGCGGAAGGGCGTCGGAGGCGAAGAACTCCGCCGCCTCGATCTCCACGCCCCACCGCGGCGGACAGGGCGTCCAGGCGCCCGCCTCGAAGAAGGCGACGTGGTCGCCGGCGTGCCAATCGGGATTGTAGAACAGGCCGACCAACCGCGGCTCGCTCAAGATCGCCGCGCCGCCCTCCTCGGCGAGCTCGCGACGCGCCGCTTCCGCCGCCGTCTCCCGAGGCTCCACCGCGCCGCCCGGGAAATACCATTCGGGCAGGTAGCTATGGCGGACCAGCAGCACCCGCCCGTCCGCGTCGGACGCCAGGACCCGCACGCCGAGCGTCACCCCCTTCAGCCGGTTGCGCAGCTTCAGCGCCGGCAAGGCGAGGCGGAGGAGGCGGGCGATCCGCAAGGGCGTCTCAGGCCAGCTCGTTGCTTTCGACGCGGGCGACGATGCGGTCGGTCCGCCCCGTCCGGGTCCCGAACACGAAGCGGTGGACGAAGTCGCAGAACGACCGCATTTCCACCGCGCAGAGCGGATCACCCGCCAGCTCCTCGGTCGACTGGCCGCTCTCGACCACGGTCTGGTAGGGAGCCCGCGTGCGGATCACGGTAGGGGCGACGGGCAGCTTCAGCAGCCGCAGCGCCTCGATGGCGCGGACCACGGCCGGCGCCTCGGAGGCGCCCCGCGCGGGGGGCGCCTGGTTGAGCACCACCAGGCCCGGCTTGCGGAGCCGGCGGATGATCTCGCTGGTCCGCACCGCCGCAGCAAGGTCGAGAAAGGTGGGGCGGACCACCAACAGGGCGAGGTCGGCGAGCACCACCGCCTGGGCGACATCCTCCTCCAGCACGGCGGGCGTATCGATCACCATGGCGTCGGTGGGCGTGCGCGCCGTGGCGAGCTGCAGGGCGAACAGCTTGGAGGCGGCGGAAGGCACGACGCCCGGCCCAGGCTCGCGCCGGCCCTTGAACACCTCGGTGACGGACCGTTGCGGATCTGTGTCGGCGAGCACTGTCGCGCAGCCCCGCAGGTGCAGGCCGATTGCGAGATGAACCGCAATGGTGCTCTTGCCGCAGCCTCCCTTGCGGCCGATCACAGCTATAGTTCTCATTGAATCGCCCAGTGTTCGGGAGGCGACAACATAGCGAGTCTTTGGTCTGTCGCTCGCAAAATCCAGGGCGCCTGACGCGATTGTCGCTGGAACTGGCGCCTACGGAATGGACCCGGTCAAGCCAGGGCGAGGGCGTATTCCTCAAGGATGTCGACCAGTTCGTCGGCGGTGGCGAGGAGCGGGTCGCCGTCCAGGAAGCGGAAGCGCCAATAGCTCGTGGCGTGGGAGAGCACGCCCATATCTTCACCGAGCGCGCGGAAGGCGCCTGGCGCCGTCATCAGAAAGCGCGAAAAAGCGGCAGGATCGACCTGGTCGCGCAGCAGGGCGAAGGCCCGATCGTATTCCGCGACGTGCCGGGTGGCCTCGCCCAAACGGCGCGCGAAGCCCGCCGCGACCTGCGTCTTCAGCTCATAGATCCGGTCGACGACCGTCTGACTGCGCGGCCCGACCAGGCGCACCGCGCCCATCTCCGCGACGATTTCGTCTATAAGTGGAAGGGTGGTTCTCAACGACCATTTGTAGTAAAGCAGGCCGCGCCAGCAGAACAGGCCTTCGCCATATTCGCTGTCGTCCAGGTGCAGGGCGCCGCGCAACGCCTCCAGCCGCACGTCGTCGTCGCCCGAGAGGATGGCGTGCGCCAGCTTCTCGGTCTCGTGGCGCACCCGCTCGCCGCCGCAGGCCAGCTGGACGAGCTCCTGCAGCTCGTCATGGACGAAGGCGTGCATCCGCTCCTGGTCCGCGTGAGAGAGCACGAACCATGTCGCGGCCAGCTGGAAATGCCGGCGCTTCAGCTGCTCGCGCACCAGGAACGGATCGAGCGAGGGCAGCTCATCGAGCGCTTCGAGAATGGCCACGTCCTGGGCGTGGGCCTCGCGGTCGCCGTGCAGCGAACCGAGCGCCCGGATCCAGCCCTGCTGGCCGATGAAGACGGAACGGCCGCCGAGGCTGAGGTCGGTGCGCTCGAACGGAACCACCAGCTTGGTGGCGGTGTAGCGCGAACGGGCGAAGCCGCCGTGCTCGTCGCTCCGCAGCCGGTGCTTGATGATCAGCGCGCCGCCCAGCACCCCTGCCTGGAAGAAGCTCGGCGGCCGCGCGCCACTGCGCTCCGCCAGCCGCGCCGAGATCGCGGCCAGGTTCAACACACGGCTGGTCGCGCCCGTGCGCTCCAGGCCCTTGAGGCTGCGATAGGCGCGATCGCGCGCGACCGTCATCGAGTGGGCTCGCTCAACTTTCGAGGGAGCCTGCGGGCAAGGGGCTTAACGCTCTGTTTCGGCGACCGCCGCAAATGGCCTCAGCCGGCGCTCGGCGTCCAGGCCTCGACGATGATGCCGCGGTAGGCGAGCGCGCGCCGTCCGGCCCATGGCCTGCGCTGGGTTTCAGTCGTCGTCGTCCTCGTCATGATGGTGGTGCTTGTACCAGCCGCGGTGCAGCCCGTGGTCATGCGGGCCGAATTCATAGACCTCGTAGCCGTAAGGCGGCGGGGGCGGCGCGAGATAGACCGGTTCTGGCTGCACATAGACTGGCGGCGGCGGGGCATAGCGATAGACGACCCGGCGGGGGCCGCCGCGGCAGCGGTCCTTGGTCGTGCTGCGCGCGATGTTGGAACCGACGGCGGCGCCCGCGGCCGCGCCGATCAGCGCGCCTCCGGTGCGGCCGCCGTGGCTCGCGAGATTCGAGCCGAGCACGGCGCCGGCCGCGCCGCCCAGCAGCGCACCCGTCACGCCGTTGTCGTGGATCCGCTGGGTGCAGCCGTCCTGATAGTCGCGGTAGCCATCATGGGCCTGCGCCATCATCGGGGCGGCCAGAACGAGGCCCGCGGCGGCCAGGGCGACGGCGCGCGCGGCGGGTTTGGGGGCCATGCCAGTCTCCTTGTTCGTGGGTTCGGAGGCTCGTCTGCGTGAACTGAATGGCGGATGAATGGCGAAGCTGGCGCGCTGCGCGGCCAAGCTGGGTCGCGCTCAAGCTGGGTCGCGCTCAGGCCCACCTTTGGCCCATCCCTCGCCCCATTGGGCCTGATCCTGTCGATCCGGAAATGCGACAGGAAAGGAATGTCGAATGCGACTGATCACCACTTCCGCCGCCGCGGCCCTGGCTCTTGCGGCCGCCGCCCCCGCCTTCGCCCAGGCCGACCAGGCGACCCAGGCGCCTGCAGCGTCGACCGGGGCCGCCGCCTCCACCTCCGCGACGGCGCCTGCCGCCAGCGCGCTGGCGGTGGGCCTGCCCGTGAAGGACAAAAAGGGCACGCTGATCGGCCAGATCACCGACATGAAGCCCGGGGACGACGGCGGCCAGGCGACGGGGCTTGGCGGAGACGTCACCGACGAGGCCCGGATGGC
>CBJNAS010000054.1:0-14369 GCA_966434565.1 uncultured Phenylobacterium sp. | reverse complement strand
CGTGGGGTTGAGAAGGGCCGATCGCGGCGCCGGGGGCAACGGCGCTCGCGTGGGCCGTGGCCCGCCCCGCCGCCACCGGGCGCGGCGCAGGGCCTCCGGCGCCGCCGCGGTCTCCCTGGCGTGAGGCGGCTTTCGCGCCGCTGCCCGGAGCGACCCCGCGCCCATGGCTGTCGCGGGCGCCGGGCGAGTGCGCCTTCCCGGTGGGCGGCGAGGGCAAGGCGGTGCTGTCCTGCTGTGCGCCGAGCCGGCCGTGGAGCGCCTACTGCGCGCACCACCACCGCATCGTCTTCCGGCCTGCGCCGGCGGCCATGGACGCGAGCGACAGGAGGGCCGCTTGAGCTTTCGGAGCCGAGGGCGCGGGCGGCCGCGCAAAGACGGCGCCCGCCATCCGTCTGGCCAGCTGGTGCAGAAGGTCGATCCCAATCCCAAGGTGGTCGAGCTCAGGCGCGCGCTGCTCGGCGAGGCGTCGGGCGCGCGGCTGGCGGACGCCGAGGATCCGATGATGCTGGCGCTCGCGCGCGGCTGGATCAGCGCGGCGCAGCACCGCGCGGGCCAGGCCTATGCCCAGGCCTGGCGGCGCTCTCACCCGCAGCGCCGCGCGCCGGGCCTGACCGAGACGGCGGAGCCTGCCGCGCGCGACCTGCGGCGGGCGGGCGAGATGTCCGACGCAGAGATCGCCGCGGCCTTCGACCAGGTGTTCGGGCGCGAGGCTCCGTCGGGACCGCCCAGCGAGGCCGACCTCGCCGACGCGCGGTCGCGCTACAACGCCATGAGCCGGGCGATGACCGCGGCGGAGCAGAACGAGGTCTTCCTCTGCTTCTGCCTGGGCTCCTGGCCACAATGGGTGCTGCAGCGCTGCGCGGGACGGTTCGACACGTCTTGGGAGCGCAAGCACCGGCTGCTGGTGAGCGGGCTAGAGATGCTCGCGGCGGTCCAGCGGCCGCGCCGGGCGGGGTAGCGGTCCCCTGGCGGGCGTGCGCAAGGCATCAGGAGGGCGGTGGCGTCGAGGGCGGGTCAGTCGGCTCTGCACTCGCCGGCGGCGCTTCGGGCGCCGGGGTTGCGGCCGCGGCGTCCGTCGCCTGGTCCGCCGCCGCGGGGGCTTGTGGGGGCGGCGCCGGGGTCGGCTCAGGCGCGATCGGCGGCTCGGGCTGCGCATGCGGACGAGGCCGCCGGGGCGGGGGCGGCGACTGCGGCGCCGGCGCGGCCATATCGGCGAGGGAGGCCGCCTGCGGCGCGTCGGGCTGCGGCGTCGGAGACAGGAGCACCACCTGCGCCGTCGTGGCGTCCGCCCGGGGTTGACGCAAGGCATGCGACAGGCCCGAAGCGAAGCTCCAAGCCGCGATGGCCGCCAGCATAAGGCCCGCCAGGGTGAGGGAAATGGGGCCGGAGAACGGGCGTTCCATGTTCATGAACCCCGAACCCTCGGGCCTTCGCTGCGTTCCGCGCGCGGAATTCACAATCGTCGGGCAGGCGGAGTTCGGCGTATTCAACCGGCGCGATCAATCGATAGAATTTCGCGTCAAGCGTTTGGAATATTTTAAGTGACTGCGCAGTAGATTGCGCTTCGAGGGGTGTATCGGGTGGGGGCTTGGTGATGTTTACAGGCGCACGCGCCGAATGCGCGGCCCTGCGTGTGCTCTACGTCGACGACAACGACATGAACCTGAAGGTCGTTGCCGCGATGCTGGAGGCGATCGGGGTGTCCGTCTGCTGTTGTGTCTCCGTCGCCGAGGCGTTCGAGCGACTGGAACGCGAGCCGTTCCACATCGTCTTCACCGATATCCACATGCCGGAGATGAGCGGCTTCGAGGTGCTTTCCGAGCTGCGCCGGCGCAAGGGACCCAATCGCGGCGCGCCCGTGGTGGCGCTGACCGCCGACGTGACGCGCGATGCAGCCCAATATCGAGCGCTCGGCTTCGACGGCTTCGTGCCCAAGCCGGTGACGCTCCGCCCCCTCTGCGAGACCCTGCTCCTTGTGCTCTCGCCGACCGGGGCGATCTCGGCGGCCTGAGCGCCGTTGGTCGCCGAAGCTAACTATTTTGATTGGCGCGCGGCGCGAGTTGGGCAACTCTCCAAAGACGCGGGTCGTTAGCAAACCGCTTCCCGATCAGCCGGCGGCCATCCTATGACTGACACGCATCGCGATTTCGCGCTCAAGAACATCCAGCGGGTGGTGAGCATCGCCTCATCGCCCAATCCCCCCATCACGCTCGCCGAGGCCCTCGAGCAGATCGTCGAGACCCTGGACCTGGCCGGCTTCGGCCCGGTGACGCTCAGGGGAGGGGCCCCCAGGGACGCCGCGCCGAACGAGGCCGCGCTGCACGATCCGCGGCTGCATTAGCCTGCCTCTTCCGCCCGGCGGAGGACGGAAGAGGCCGATTCCTCAGTAGCTATAGGGATCGTAGCCCGTGTACGGCTGCGGACGATAGGCGTTGCGATAATGGTCGCTGCGGTAGGCGCGATAGCCGTTGTCATCGTAGGCGGCGTAGGGCGCCGCGCGCCGCCAGGCGACCCGGCCGTAGTCGCGCGCCTGGCACTCGTCGGACGACGACTTGGCGTGCGAGCGGCCGATGCTGTTGCCCAGGAGGGCGCCGGCCACCGCGCCGATCGCCGCGCCGCCCGCGCGATTGCCGTGGTGCGGGGCGATGCTGGAGCCCAGGAGCGCGCCGGCCAGGCCGCCCAGGACAGCGCCATTGACGCCGGCGTCGTGCTGCTGGTCGGCGCAGGGGTCCGCGTAGCCGCCGCCGTAACCGTAGCCATAGCCCGGATAGTCATGGGCGAAACTGGGGGTGGCGACCGCCGCGGCGCCGGCCAGGGCGAGGGCGGTGGCGGATAGGCCCGCGATCTTCTTCATCGGTCTGTCTCCGTTCCTGAAGCCGGAGACTGGCGGCCCCCGGGTGTTGGCCCTAAGAAACCATGGGACCGCTGAACCGCCTCTGAGACCTTTGTTGTCCGCCATTCAGCTTGCAGGGGCGCCGCGCGGAAGGGCTGGAACGCCAGGGGGGCGGATCATTTATGGTGATCATCGACGATCTTCGCGCGCTCGACCGCGACCAGCGCGCGGCCTTCGTGGCGAGCTTTCTGGGCTGGGCGCTGGACGCCTTCGACTTCTTCCTGCTGACCTTCGTGATGGCGGACATCGCCGCCGACTTTCACGTCAAGGTGAAGCAAGTGAGCGTGGCGTTGATGCTCACCCTCGCCGCGCGGCCGGTCGGCGCCTTCCTGTTCGGCCGGCTGGCGGACCGCTTCGGGCGGCGGCCCGTGCTGATGGCCGACGTGATCGCCTATTCGCTGCTGGCGCTGGCCTCGGCCTTCTCGCCAAACCTGACGGTGCTGCTGATCCTGCGCACCCTGTTCGGCGTGGCCATGGGCGGGGAGTGGGGGATCGGCTCGTCGCTGGCGCTGGAGACCGTGCCGGCCAAGAGCCGCGGCGTGGTCAGCGGGATCCTGCAGGAGGGCTATCCCGTCGGTTATTTCCTGGCGGCGCTGGCCAACCTGCTGCTGCCGACCATCGGCTGGCGCGGCATGCTGATGCTGGGCGTCCTGCCTGCGCTGCTGATCCTGTTCGTGCGGCGGCACGTAAAGGAGTCGCCGGCCTGGGAGGCGCAGCGGACTGAGGCGGGCGGGCGGGGGCCGGGCCTGCGCGAGGCGCTCAGGGGCCAGTGGAAACGCCTCGTCTACGTCGTCGTACTGATGACCTGCTTCAATTACTTCAGCCATGGCACCCAGGACCTCTATCCGACCTTCCTGAAGGCCCAGCATCATTTCCAGCCCTGGCTGGTGACGGCGCTGACCATGATCCTGAACGTGGGCGCGGTGGCGGGCGGGCTGATCTTCGGGCCCCTGTCGGAGAAGATCGGGCGCAGGCGCGCGATCGTGACCGCGGCGCTGCTGGCGCTGCCGGTGATTCCGCTGTGGAGCCTGGCCACCACGCCGCTGCTGCTGGCCGCCGGCGCCTTCCTGATCCAGGTGGCGGTGCAGGGCGCCTGGGGCGTGGTGCCGGCGCACCTCAACGAGCTCTCGCCGCCGAAGGCGCGCGGCACCTTCCCGGGCTTCGCCTACCAGCTGGGCAACCTCTTTGCGGCAGGCAACGCCTATCTGCAGGCCGGGATCGCCGAGGCCCATGGCGACAACTACGGCCTGGCGCTGGCCATGGTCTGCGGCACGGTGGCGGTGGTGCTGGCCCTGGTCACCTGGTTCGGGCCGGAGGCCAAGGGGGCCTCGTTCGTGCATCCGGGAACCGAGCCGCCGCCCGCGAGCTAGGGGCGCATGCGGGTCGTGACCTTGTTGCTGGTGCTGGCCGGCGCGGTGGCGCTGAGCGCGGGGTTGTACCTGCTGAGCGGCGGGCGGGTGATCTTCTTCGCCCTGCCGCTGGTGTTCGCTGGGCCGCTGATGTGGCGGCGGCGGCGGGGCTTGTAGAGCCGGGCAAATCGGGTCGAATTCTCGTAATGCCAAGGTCGGAATAGCAGGCGCCTAGCGCCGCGCCGGCCGGGCTCAAATTTACAGTGAGGGCTGTCTGCGTGGCCTGAGGGTGGGTCAGGGTCGGGGGAAGCGGGCCTTGCCTTCCGCTGCAAATCACCGCGGAATTCACGAAATGAGATGATCGCCGAGGTGGCGGTCGAGGGGCCTCGCAGGGGACTGCGGGGCTTTTTCTTTTCCTGGCTTTTCCAGCCTGCTGGCCTGGCACGTCAGCGCAGCCGCACCGACGCGGCCGGCTTAGACGAACACCTGCCAATCTGGAGTCTGCCGATGAGTTTCGACGGCGCGAGCGACGGCGTGGAGAATTCGCCGACGCCCGATCTGCTGGCCGCGCTGCGACGCCTGGGCGGCTCGTCGCAGCCCCAGGACCCGATCGCACAGCTGAGGGCGATGATCGCCCAGGACGCCCGTCTGCCGCCGACAGGCGGGCTGTTCGGCAGCGGCTATGCCCGATACATGGCCGAGAACGCCCCCTCGCTCCCGCTGAACGTCCTGGCGCCGTCGAGCGCAGGCGGTTTCCCGCCGTCTCCGGCGCTGTTCCCGGCCGCAACGGCTCCGAGCGCAAGCGCACAGCCGCCGAGCCCAGGCCCCGCTGCGGCGACCGCGGCGGGGCCTCAGCTGACCACGAGCCCGCAGGGCCGCGCCTTCATCCGGAACTACGAGCTGAACAGCGCGACCCAACAGCCCTATTTCGACATCGCGCCGGACGTCAGCCACAATCCGACCTTCGGTTACGGCCACAAGGTGCAGCCTGGCGAACAGGCGGCCCTACAGGCGCGGATCAGGGGGCTCGACCACCAGGGGCGCGCGGCGTTGATCGAGCAGATGTACGATCAGGATCTCGCCGCCAAAGAGCAGTTGGTGCGGGATCGGCTCGGCCCCGAAGCGCTCGCGACCCTGACCCAGCCGCAGTTCGACGCCATCGTCGCCGACGCCTTCAACGCGGGGAGCGGCGGCGCGCTTGGCCACAACATGCTGCAAAACATCTGGGACGGCGACATGACGTCCGCCGGAAAGCAGTTCAACGCGGTCACGTCGACCGACACCAAGACGGGCAAATCGGCCGTCATAGGCGGCCTGGTAAAGCGCAACCTTCAGGAAGCGGCGATCTTCAACCGCGGAGACTACAATTATCAGCCGACCCAGCAGGAGATGGATGCGCTGAAGCGGGCAGGACAGGCCGCCCTCGCGGGGAGGGCCACGAAGCGCTGAGGTCGAGCGTCGGGAGGGCTCCTCATTGGTTCTCCGGCCACAAGAGCTGCGGCTCGAAACTAAGCCCGCTCCCGACCTCCTCGATCGACTGTAGAGGCCCGGGCTTCAGGGCCGCCCAATCTTCTTTCCAGCGGCAGTGCTTCAGAACATCGGCTCGTCCCGCGCAGCTCTCGCCAGAGGTGAGGCTAATCTTGCGGGTCAGGAAATCGATGCTCCAGGCAGCTGACTCCAGGTGAGAATTGACGACCTGGCTGTCGTAGCCGATCCACATGAACTTCCCGCCCTGAAGTCGGAAGGTGTAGGTCCGGTCATCGTCGGGGATATGGCATGTACACCATTCGTACAGCCTGACCCGGAGCGTTCCCTTGTGGAAATCGAGGCCGGGAACCTCCCCGCCCCCCTGCGCGCGACGTCCCAGGTCGTAGCCGTGGAATTTTAAGTCGTCCGCCGTGAGCTGGGGCATCAAGGTGTGATTCTGCAGGGCCACGTCGTAGCCCCCATCGGCCCCCCTCACGGCTACGACCAGCAGCCGCGGAGCCGTCTCCGGATAGTCGGGAGCCGCTTGCGCAGACGTGGCGTGGAGGACGAGCGCGACAGCGGGGCGCCGTCCTTCGTCCAAAATCCCGCTCGCCCGCGTTTCCACGCTCCATCCCGGCGGGACGAGCTGCTCGACGGCCTGCACGTGGGCGGGAAGGGTGGGGTAGTCGACCGGCGCGGCGCTCGCGAGGCCCAGGGCGAAGAGGATCGAGGCAAGCATCTGCGGATCCTAGCTTGGGCGTACGGCGGCCGACAATCCCATCGCGCCGCACAGAGTTCACTTTTTGTTCTCAGGTCAGCCAAGAGCGTCTTGCGACGCTTGCCTTCCGCCGCAAATCACCGCGGAATTCACGAAATGAGATGATCGCCCAGGTGGCGGTCGAGGGGCCTCGCAAGGGATTGCGGGGCTTTTTTCATGGGGCCGGCGCGGGTGGCGCGCGGGCCCATTCCTTTCCGAAAACCAGACGGACGAAAGTGGGGCCCACGCATGGCAGGTGTTGGCGCGAAATATGGGATCACCGGCTCGCTGCTGGGCGGCTGGACCTTCGCCGGCGGGGTGGCGCTGCCGCAGGGGGCGTTCATCACCGGCAGCGCGTCGAGCGGCATCACGGCCGGGACGACGCGCACCCAGGCGGGGGCGACCGGGCTCAGCCAGGAGGTCAACCGGATCGACACCTCGACCGCGCCGGCGGCGGGCTCGACCCTGGGCGACGGCGTGCGGCTGATGTCGGCCCAGGCGGGGCTGACGGTGGTGGTGATCAACAACACCGCCAATCCGGTGCAGGTCTACGGCAACGGCTCGGACACCCTGAACGGGGTGACGGGCGCGACCGGCGTGATGCTGCCGCCGCGGGGGATCTACGCCTTCGCCGCGGCTGGCAGCGGCGCCTGGTTCTGCGAGGGCGTGGGAACCGGCGCGTCCGGCGCCTATCCCACGGTCACCGCGGTGGACGCGCTGACGGCCTTCGCCGGCGGCGGCCAGGCGAGCGCGACCCTGTGCCCGGCGGTGATCAACCGCTTCACGACGGTGGCGACCGGCGGGGATTCCGGCCTGCTGCCCGGGGCCAAGGCCGGGATGCAGATCACGGTGACCAACGCCGGGGCCAATTCGATGAACGTGTTTCCCGCCTCGGGCGAGCAGATCAACCAGGCGGGCGCCAACGTCGCCTTCGCCCTGGCGTCCGGCAAGACCGCGAGCTTCACCAGCGCGGCGAACGGCGCCTGGCACGCCGTGCTGAGCGCCTAAGAGAGGGCGCGTGGCGCGCAAGCCGAAGCGGGCCGCCGCGCCCGCCACAGCGGCCGAGACCCTGGCGCAGATCCGCGCCTCGGGGATCACGCCGCTGGACTACATGCTGCAGGTGATGCGCGACGAGGACGTCGAGCCCGCCAAGCGGCTGGACGCGGCCAAGGCCGCCGCGCCCTACGTCCACCCCAGGCTCGCCAGCCTGGCGGTGGGCAACCAGGACGACAAACCCTTCGAACAGGTGATCCGATGGGCGCTGACGGAGTCCGAAGGCGCGCCCGACCCGTCCACGAAGTCGTGATCCCCTATCGGCCGCGGGCGGTCTGGATGCCCTATCACGAGAGCCCGGCGCGCTGGCGGGTGGTGGTGGCGCACCGGCGGGCGGGCAAGACGGTGGCGGCGCTGAACGGGCTGATCCGCACGGCGCTGACGTGCGACAAGCCCAACCCGCGCTGCGCCTATGTCGCGCCCTACCTGGGCCAGGCCAAGGCCGTGGCCTGGGACCACCTGAAGCGCTTCACGGCGCCGATCGCGGGGGCGAGCTGGAACGAATCCGAGCTGCGGTGCGACCTGCCGAACGGCGGCCGCATCCGGCTGTTCGGGGCGGACAATGCCGACGCCCTGCGCGGGCTCTACCTGGACGACGTCGACTGCGACGAGTTCGGCGACTGGAATCCGCGGGCCTGGATCGAGGTGATCCGACCGGCGCTGTCGGACCGGGGCGGCAAGGCCACCTTCACCGGCACGCCGCGCGGGAAGAACAGCTTCTGGGACCTCCGCGAGCGGGCCGCCCGCGGCGAGCCCGGCTGGGCGCTCTGGGAGCTGAAGGCCTCGCAGACGGGGATCCTGACATTGGACGAGCTGGCGGACGCGCGGGCGGCGATGGACGAGGCAGCCTACGCCCGGGAATACGAGTGCAGCTTCGACGCGGCCGTCGAGGGCGCCTACTACGCCGCCGAACTGGCGAAGGCCGAGGCGGAAGGGCGGATCTGCCGCGTGCCGATCGAGCCGCTCGTCAAGGTCGACACCTGGTGGGACCTGGGCATCGACGACGCCACCGCGGTCTGGTTCGTCCAGGACGTGGGGCCCGAGCGGCGGATCGTCGACTACCTGGAGGTCTCAGGTGAAGGGCTCACGCAGATCGTGCGGCGGCTGGAGGCGCGCGACTACCGCTATGGCCGCCATGTCCTGCCGCACGACGTCCAGGTCCGCGAGATCAGCAGCGGCGTGAGCCGGCTCGAGACGCTGAAGGCTTTGGGCCTGCGCGACGTGGAGGTGGTGGGCCAGCAGGACGTGGCCGACGGGATCAACGCCGTGCGGCTGATGCTGGCCAGGTGCTGGTTCGACGCCGAACGCTGCGGGCGCGGGCTCGAGGCTCTGAAGCAATACCGACGCGATTGGGACGCGAGCCGCCAGGTCTGGCGCGAGCGGCCCCTGCACAACTGGGCGAGCCATGCGGCCGACGCCTTTCGTTATGGCGCGCTGTCGCGGCCGCTCGTGAAGAGCCAGGCGCGGCTCGTCATGCCTGACCTGGGGATCGTCTGATGACCTTACGTTCCGATTTCGTGGCGAGCGGGCTTGCCGCCGTCACGCCGTCCGACACCGCCTTCGTCGACTTCGTCGGCCTGATCGTCGGCGGGGCCGGCAATGTGGCGGTGACGGACTCGCTGGGCGCCACCACGACCATCGCCGCCGTCGCCGGCCAGACCATCAACGCCCGCATCGTGCAGGTGAAGGCGACCGGCACGACGGCCACCGGCCTCGTCGGGCTGAGGGCCTGATGGCGGGCGGCGACGAGGCTCAGGGCGAGGGGCGGCGCAAGTTGCGCTATTCCGACGCCGACTTCCTGCGGATCGTGGACGACGAATGCCGCCGCTCGGTCGGCTTCGGCGAGGGCGACACCGGCGAACTCGCCAGGGTGCGGATCAAGGCCCAGGAGTACCGGCGCGGCAAGATCGCCGACCTGACGGTGATCCGCGGCCGCTCGACCGCGGTGGATTCCACCTTGTCGGACGCGATCGACACCCTGATGCCGGACGTGATGGAGGTGTTCTTCGGTGGCGACGACGTCGTGAGCTTCCAGGCGGACGGGGCGGCGGACGAGGCCCTGGCGCGCGACGAGACCGACGCGGTCACCCATGTGGTGTTCCACCAGAACGACGCCTTCCGCGCCTTCCATGACGCGATCCAGGACGCGCTGCTCAACCGCACGGGCCTGTTCCACTGGTGGTGGGAGGAGGACGAGCGGCCGCTGGCGGTCCACGAGGCCGAGGGGCCGGCGGAAGGCGCCGCGCTGGCGGCGCTCGGCCTGCTGCATGCGCCCTGGGCGCGTGCGGCGGTGGCGCAACAGGACGACGGCTCGGTGGCCGTGACGCTTTCGGAGCTGAAGGGGCGGGTCTGCTTCAAGGCCGTGCCTTCCGAGGACTTCACCGTGGCGGCCGACACGGTGGCGCTCCGGGACGCCGCCTATTGCGCGCTGCGCGACCGGCCGCGGGTGCAGGACCTGATCGCCCGGGGCGTCGAGGCCAAGCTCGCCCGCAACCTGCCGCATGCGACCTCGCGCCAGGACGCGATGGAGAACGCCCGCGACGCGGCCGGCGAGAACGACCGGGCGGGCGAGAGCGGGGTCGACGACCTGCGCGTCGTCGAGGTGCGCACCCATTATCTGCGGATCGACGCGGACGACGACGGCGAGGTCGAGATCTGGCGGATCGAGACCGACGCCGAGCAGCGCGTGCTGCTGCAGAAGGAGGTGGTGAGCCAGGTCCCGTTCGGGGCGCTGACACCTTATCTGTCGGCGCACCGGTTCTACGGCGAGGGCCTGGCGGACAAGCTGTTCGAGGTGATGCGCATCAAGACGGTGCTGCTGCGCATGCTGCTGGACAGCGGCTATTTCGCGCTGAACCAGCGTATGGAGATCTCGGAGGAACAGGCCAGCGAGTTCACCATCGCCGACCTGCTGAACAATGCGCCGAACGTGCCGGTGCGCTCGAAGACCGGCCAGGCGGTGCGGCCGATCTCGGCCGGGGCGCTGAGCTTTGACGTCTTCTCGGCCATGGAGTTCATGGCGACCGTGGCCGAGCAGCGCTCGGGCGTGGTGCGCAACGCCCAGGGGCTGAACCCGGACACCCTGCATGAGACCGCGAGCGGCGCCGCGCAGCTGATCTCGGCGGCGCAGAAGCGGGTGCGGATGATCTGCCGCGTCTTCGCCGAGACCGGGGTGAAGGACCTATTCCTGGGCGTCCACCAGATGCTGCGCGAGCAGTTCACGCCGGAGCACGCGCCGGCGCGGATGAAGGTGGGGCAGGCCTGGCGCGACGTGCGGCCTGACCGCTGGCCGGCGCGCGAGGCGCTGTCTGTGCATGTGGGGGTGGGCTCGTCCGGGCGCGATCGGGATCTGCAGGTGCAGGCCCAGGCGATCGGACTGACCGAGAAGGTGGTGCAGTTGCAGGGCGGGATCGAAGGGCCGTTCGTGACGGCGCAGAACGTCTACAACCGGCTGCGCGCCTTCAGCCGGGCCGTGGGCGAGAAGAGCCCGGAGCTCTATTGGAGCGACCCGGGCCAAGCGCCGCAGCCGCCGGCGCCGCACCCGGATCCCCAGGCGGCCAGGGCGCAGGGCGAGGCGCAGATCGAGGCGGCCAAGCTGGCGGCCGCGCGCGACCGGGCGACGGCGGAGCTGGCGCTGAAACGGGAGGAGATGCAGCTGCGCCTGCAGCTCGAGCGCGAGAAGGCCGCGGCGGCGCTGCGGCTCCAGCGTGAGGAACTGATGGCGACCCTGGCGCTGAAGCGCCAGGCCTTGGCCGAGGGGGCGTCGACCGCGGTCGGCGTGAAGAGCGACATGGACGATCTGCCTGGAGGCGCCGGCGCATGACGAGCAGGGACCTCAATGCCGATATCCTGCGCGGGCGGCGGGCGGAAGGCGAACTGGCCGAGACCTCGGCCGCCTTCGAAGCCGTGCGCGCCGCCCTGCTGGGCGCCCTGGTTCAGACACCGGTGGGCGCGGACGCCAAGGTGCTGAAGCTGCACCTGTCGCTGCAGAACCTGGCGGCGGTGCGCGAGGCGCTGATGAAGACCATCGCCGCCGGCGCGCACGCGGGCCATGCTCGCGCCGCCGAGGACGCCATCGCCGAGGCGGGGCTCACGCGCGGGTAGAGGCCTGGGCGCTTCGCAGGGACCTCACCGGCGCGGGCCAGGAGCGGATCCAGCGGGCGCCGCACCACAGCTCCTTCGGCCGGGTATCGGGCAGGTCCTCGCAGGCCTGCTCGGCCTCGGCGTCATTCGGGCAACGGAACTCGAAACGCCCGACGATCCTGCCCTGGCCGTCGAGATAGTTGAGCTTGTAGTGCGCCATTCAGTTCTCCCACCCGACGGGAGGCATAGAGCCACACGCGCAACGCCGCGTCTATCGCTATGGGCGAACTGCGCAACTTTTACGCTAGCGCGGTCGTGAGCTGTGTTTCGGACAACCTGGAGTGAACCGCCGATGAGCTTCGACGGAACTGGCGAGGGCGGCGAGGGCGCTCCGTCTGGTTCGATGCCCAAGGCGCCGCCGCCACCAACGAACCAGAGGTTGGTTCCTAGATCCGCTCTCGGGGGCGCGCGCTGCGCACCCGTCGCGCTTCGGCGTCCGCCGCGTGCGTCTTTTCCCAACAACTCCAAGGTGATGAATGGCTGAGGCCGCTGATGCGCCGCAGGGCGGCGCGCTGTCGCTCGAAGACGCCGTGGCGCTGCTGAACCGGCGCGACGCTGAGGACGAGGATCAGAATTTCGAGGGCGCGGCCAGTGCGCCCGAGGAGACCGCCGACCGGGCCGAAGACCCCTCGGACGGAGACGATGAAGCCGAGGCGGAGGACGAGGGCGAGGTCGATCGCCTGGAGCCGCCGAAGTACTGGTCGAAGGACGCCAAGGCCCGGTTCGCCGAGCTCGATCCCGACCTGCAGGCCGTCGTGCTGTCGCAGGAGGGGCCACGCGAGGAGGCCGCGGCCAAAGCCAAGGCCGAGGCCCAGTCCGTGCGCGCCGCCGCCTTGCAAGAGGTGGCGCAGGCGCGGGAGGTGGCCGCCGAGCTCGCCAGGTTCGTGCCCGAGGCGCTGCAGCGCTTCGACGCACGCTGGGAGGGGGAGCCCGACTGGGCGGCCTTCGCCCAGGTCCACGGCGCGGAGGCGGCGCACGTGGCGCGCGGACAGTACGAGGCGGAGAAGGCGGCGCTGGAGCGCGCCTCCCACGCGGCCACGGCCGCGCGGCGGGCGGGCCACAACGCCTATGTCGCCGCCGAGTTCGAGAAGCTGAAGGGCCTCGACCCGGAGCTCGCGCACCCGGAGACGGGGACCGAGCGGCGGACCGAGGTCACCCACTACCTGCACGGCAAGGGCGTGGACCCGGACTCGCTGCTGCGGATCTCCGCGCTCGAGATGAGCCTCGCCCGCAAGGCGATGCTCTGGGACCGCGCCCAGGCAAAGGCCGGAACGTCCAACTCCGCCCCCAGGCCGGCCCCGCAGACGACCCGTCCCCTGACCCGGGGCGGCGCGTCGGCCGGGCCGGTCGACCCCAAAGCCCGCCGGGCGGCGCAGGCGAAGAGCCGCTTCGCCAAGACGCGCTCTATCGACGACGCAGTCGCCCTGCTCAACGCCCAAGGAGATTAGAGCCCCATGACGGCTCCGACCAACCTGTCCACCACGCTCAACGCCGCAGGCAACCGCGAGGACCTGGAGGACACCATCTACCGCGTGGCGCCGGAAAAGACGCCGTTCCTCTCGGCCATCGGCAAGAAGAAGGCCTCGGCGCGCTACCATGAATGGCAAACGGAGACGCTGGCCACGCCCAACCCCAACAACGCCCAGCTGGAAGGCGACGACGTGGCCACCCTGGATGCGCCGAACAACACTACGCGCGTCGGTAACTACTGCCAGATCTTCCGCAAGACTCTGGGGGTGTCGCGCACCCAGGAGGTGGTCGACAAGGCCGGCCGCAAGTCGGAGGTCAACCGCCAGAAGGTGCGCAAGGGCATCGAGCTGCGCCGCGACATGGAGGCGCGGATGATCGGCAACTTCGCCTCCGTGGCGGAGTCGGGCGCGACGCCCCGCGGCACCGCCGGCGTCCTGGCTTGGCTGACCAGCAACGTCTCGCGCGGAAGCTCGGGGGTTAGCGGCGGCTTCAACACCGGGGTGGTGAACGCCGCCACCAACGGGACGCTGCGCACCTTCACCGAGTCGCTCCTGAAGGCGGCCTGGGCGAACGCCTTCTCCAACGGCGCCAACCCCTCGATCGCCTTCATGGGCCCGGTGCAGAAGCAGGAGTTCAGCGCCTTCACCGGCATCGCCGACATCCGCGCCGAGGTGAAGGGCCGCGAGCAGGCCACCATCATCGCCGGCGCGGAGGTCTATGTTGGCGACTTCGGCCAGCTGATGCTGGTGCCGCACCCCTATGGCCTGACCCGCGACATGGTGGCTGTGGACCCGGAGTATGCGGCGGTGGCCACCCTCGACGGCTTCAAGACCGATGACCTGGCCAAGACCGGCGATTCCGCCAAGCAGATCATGACCCACGAAGCCGCCTTCGAATGCGCCAACGAGAAGGCGCACTTCGTGATCGCCGACCTGCAGTAGCGGGTTCGGCGGCGCCCCGCCTGGCCGGCGAGACCGGGCGGGGACTGCTTGAAATCGGCCGGCGGCGCCGAAGCCGCCTGGCCGCAATCCTGAAATTCTGAAGATCGGACTCCCGATGACGCTCGTGCCGTCAGCGGCCGCCCGCCCGCGGCTCGCCGATTTGTTTCAGTTGCTCGGTAGCCCCGGCTGGGGCGGCGCGTCCGACGACGCGGGGCCTGGCGGCCTCTTCGGCGGTCTCGTCCAAGCCGATCTCGACGAAGAGCGCTGTTCATTATTGCCGGATGCCAATACGGAGG
>CBJNAS010000053.1:0-14386 GCA_966434565.1 uncultured Phenylobacterium sp. | reverse complement strand
GGCGCCCGAAGTCGACGTCCAGTTCCTGAAGGTGGTGGGCGACGATCCCTTCAGCCGCGACATGCGGGCCGCCTGGCGCCCGGAGGGGATCGGCGACGGCCTGGCCTTCGCCAGCCCCGGCCGGCGACCCGGCCTGTACTTGATCGAGACCGACGAGCACGGAGAGCGGCGCTTCCATTACTGGCGAACCGAGTCCGCAGCGCGCGGCTGGCTGCGGGCCCTGCAGGCCCGTGGCGGCGAGGCGGTGCTCGCAGGCGCCGACCTTGTCTATCTGTCAGGAATTTCCCTGGCGATCCTGACGCCCGCGGATCGCTGCCAGGCCCTTGAACTGCTGGCGCGGCTGCGCGGCCACGTCGGCCGGATCGCGTTCGATCCGAACTATCGCGCCAGCCTCTGGCCGAGCACCCGCGTCGCACAGGAAGCGACCGACGAGGCCATCCGGCGAGCGGACCTGATGCTGCCCAGCAGCGAGGATCTGGAGCGCCTTTACGGAGTCCGCGGCCCGGAAGCCCAGATGCAGCTGGTCCTCGCGCGCGGCGCACGGGAAGTCGCGCTGACCACGTCCGCCGGTACGTGCTGGGTGCAGGACCGCGTCCTGAAAGCGGTGCATGGTCCGATCGCCGAGGCGGTCGTGGACACGTCCGGCGCGGGCGATTCCTTCAACGGCGCCTACCTGGCTGCCCGTCTCCGCGGGGCTTCCGGAGAGGAGGCGGCGCATGCCGGCCTCGCTCTGGCGTCCCGCCTCGTCTCGTCCCCAGGGGCGATCCTCCCCAAACCTCCTGCCTTGCAAAGCATCCTATGCTGAAGATCACCGCCGCGCGCGTCATTGTAACCTGTCCCGGACGCAACTTCGTCACGCTGAAGATCGAGACCGAGGACGGGGTCTACGGTCTGGGGGACGCGACCTTGAATGGCCGCGAACTCGCCGTGGTGTCCTACCTGCAGGACCATGTCGTCCCCTGCCTGATCGGGCGCGACGCGCACCGGATCGAGGACATCTGGCAGTTCCTTTACCGGGGAGCCTATTGGCGTCGCGGACCGGTGACGATGTCCGCCATCGCCGCGGTCGACGTGGCGCTTTGGGACATCAAGGCGAAGGCGGCGGGGATGCCGCTGTACCAGCTGCTCGGCGGCGCAAGCCGGACCGGCGTGATGGTCTATGGCCATGCCAACGGCGCAACCCTCGAAGCGACCATCGAAGAGGCGCTCCGCTACAGGGAGATGGGGTACAAGGCCATCCGGCTGCAGTCGGGGATTCCGGGCCTCGCCAGCACCTATGGCGTCTCCAAGGACAAGCTCTTCTACGAGCCGGCCGACGCCGCCTTGCCCTCCGAGAACGTCTGGTCGACCTCGAAGTACCTCCCGTCGGTTCCAAAGCTCTTCGAGGCCGCTCGCAAGGCCCTTGGCGAGGACGTGCACCTGTTGCATGACTCCCACCATCGTCTGACGCCGATGGAGGCGGCGCGGCTCGGCAAGGACCTCGAGCCGTATCGGCCGTTCTGGCTCGAAGACGTCACGCCGGCGGAGAACCAGGCCTCGTTCCGCCACATCCGCCAGCACACCACGACGCCCCTTGCCCTCGGTGAGGTGTTCAACACGGTCTGGGACTGCAAGCAGCTGATCGAGGAACAGTTGATCGACTATATCCGCACGCCCCTGGTGCACGGCGGCGGCATCAGCCATGTTCGACGGATCGCTCACCTCGCCGAGATCAACCACGTCCGCACGGGGTTCCACGGCGCGACCGATCTGTCGCCGGTGTGCATGGGCGCTGCGCTACACTTCGATCTCTGGGTGCCGAACTTCGGGATCCAGGAATACATGCGTCACACGCCCGAGACCGACGCCGTGTTCCCGCACGACTATACCTTCGCCGACGGCGAGCTGCACCCTGGTGAAGCGCCCGGGCATGGGGTCGACATCGATGAGGACCTCGCGGCGAAATACCCCTACCGGCCGGCTCAGCTCCCCGTGAACCGTCTCGAAGACGGCACCCTCTACAACTGGTGAGTCAGGGCCGATGAAGCGACGTCCAATACGCCACCTGCGATGGTGGATCATCGGCGTCGTGATGCTGGGGACGACCGTCAACTACCTGGCGAGAAGCTCGCTGAGCGCTGCTGCGCCGACCTTGACGAAGGAACTGCACCTTACGATCCAGCAGTACTCGTATGTCGTGGCCGGTTTCCAGCTTGCCTACACCGCCGTGCAGCCGTTCGCGGGCTACATCTTGGACCTGTTCGGCACGAAGCTGGGGCTGTTCATCTTCGCCATCGGCTGGTCTCTCGCCAACATGGCCCATGCTTTCGCCGGCGGCTGGCTGTCGCTGGCCTTCTGCCGCAGCCTCCTCGGCCTTTCCGAGGGCGCCGTGATCCCCGCCAGCATGAAGGCCGTCAGCGAGTGGTTCCCGGACAAGGAGCGATCTGTCGCCACCGGCTGGTTCAACATTGGCTCCGCCTTGGGCAGCATGATGGCCCCGCCCCTCGTGGTGTGGTGCATTTTAGCTGGCAGCTGGCAGTTGGCGTTCGTCATCACAGGCGGCGTGGGTCTCGCCTGGGCCGCGATCTGGTGGGGCGTGTACACAAGTCCGCGCCAACACCCCCGCCTGACCCCGAAGGAACTGGCGTGTATTGAGGCGGGCCAGACGGGCCGGGGTGCGCCGGTCGACGCGCGGAAGCCGTCATGGCTCTCGATCGCCCGCACGCGCCGCTTCTGGGCGATCGCGCTGCCGCGCTTCCTCGCCGATCCGGCATGGCAAACCTTTACCTTCTGGATCCCGCTGTACCTCGCGACGGTGCGGGGTATGGACCTGAAGCAGATCGCCATGTTCGCATGGCTCCCTTTCCTTGCCGCCGATCTCGGCTCGATAATCGGCGGCTACCTGTCCCCGTTTTTCATGCGGACGGCGAACACTTCCCTCGTCACGGCGAGAAAGCTGACGGTGCTCGTCGGCGCGACCTTGATGATCGGCCCTGCGCTCATCACGGTTGCACCCGACGCCTACTGGGCCATCGCCTGCTTCTGCATTGGCGGCTTCGCCCACCAAGTGCTGTCAGGCGCGCTGATCACCCTCTCCGCCGATCTGTTCCCGCACCATCAGGTCGCGACAGCCAACGGCATGACCGGGACGGCCGCCTGGACCGGCGGTCTGCTCTTCTCGTTGATCGTCGGGGCCCTGGCCAATACCATCGGCTACAATCCTCTGTTCATCTGCCTCGCGGCCTTCGACCTCGTCGGCGCAGCCATCGTCATCGGCCTCCTCCGTTCGAGCGACATGGCAGGCGCACACTGATGCTTCGGCCTCCTTGTTCGAGCGGTCGCCCGCAATCCCCGGGGACATCGAATCGAAAGCCCCGCCCGTGACCCCAGCGGGGTTTTTCATGACCCGTTGGCCCAAGCCGAGGAGATGATGGGCGGTTCGCCCTCTTCGAACTGGCGAGCACATGCGATGGTGAAGCTGGCGGCGTGTCCAGAAGCGGACCTTGCGAAGGTCGCTCAAGAGTCAAACCTCGCCCTCCATCGGCGAATGGCGGTGGCGGGGTCGCCGGCCGAGCTCAGGTGCGGTGCGCGGTCGCGCCTTGATTTCGCATAACGCTACATCGCGGCGTAGACAGACAGTCTGGCGGCGCGTGCAGACGCTCAGCGGCCGCGCAGCAACCGCGCGCCGGCGATAAGCCAGCTCACGGCCTCAGCGTCCAGGCCTTGCAAGGCCGCGGCCAGCCGCCCATCGGCGGTCTGCGGCGGCGGCTCGGCGAAGAGCTCGGCATATCCGACGTTCAGCGCGGCGGCGATCGCCTCGATGGTCTCGAACGAGGGCGCGCCCACGCCCCGCTCGATTCGCCGGATCCATTCCTCGGAAAGGCGGGCCTTTTCGGCGAGATCGACCTGGCTGAAGCCGCGCTCGGCGCGCAGCGCCTTCACCCGCTCCCCGAACAGCCTGGCCAATGGCAACATCGCGCCCCTCCGCCCCCTTTGTGGGGCTGGAGCGCGCGCTGCCTCAGGCAGGCTGAGTTGGTTTTTACCGGCACTATGAAGTGGGCTATCGGGGCGCCTTGGCCTTTGCTGATCATGTGAGATGATCCTGGAGGTGAGGCGTGTTCGGCGACATTCTTCTCCTGGAGCAGCCAGGCGGCGAGGTCCGCCGCGCCCGGCGCCTCGAGCTGGGTCAAACCGGCGGGCGCGACGAGGCCTGGCTGCGCGACACGCTCTTCGCCCACCCCGAGATGCTGCCGCTGGAGGCGATCGATTTCTCCTTCGGGCCGCTCGTTCCGCTCTGCCGCGAGCTGCGCACCGAAGCTGGCCCGATCGACATCGCCTACATCAATCCGCAGGGCCGGCTGACCTTGGTCGAGTGCAAGCTCTGGCGGAATCCCGAAGCGCGGCGGAAGGTGGTCGCGCAGGCGCTGGATTATGCCCGAGCGATCTCCTGCTGGTCCTACGCCGACCTGCAGCGACAGGTCTCGGCGACCACCGGACGCAAGGGCAATCTTCCCTACGAGCTGGTGCGGGAGCTCAATCCCGAGGTCGCCGAGCACCGCTTCGCCGACGCGGTGACCCGCGCGCTGCGCGCCGGACGGTTCCTGCTGCTGATCGCCGGGGACGGCATCCGCGAGGACGTCGGTGCCATGGCCGAGTTGGTCAATCGCAACGCAGCCTCAGCCTTCAACCTGAGCCTGGTGGAGGTGGCGCTCTACGACCTGGGCGGCGGGGCGTTGGCCGTCCACCCGCGGGTGATCGCCCGGACGCAGCTCATCGAGCGCACGGTCGTCGTGGTGCGAAGCTCCGACGACCAAGGCTCAGACTGCATAACTCTGGTGGAAGAGGACCCCGCAGAGCCGCCCACCCGGGCGCGCGAGCTGGGTGAGGAAAGCTTTAAACAGGCGGCTTACCGCGCCTGGTGGGCGCCGGTGATCGCCACCCGCTTCGACGACCCTGAGCAAGCGCCTCCGGTGCTGCGCTGGCCCAACCACGTGCGCCTGCCCCTGCCCGACCCGGATCTCTGGGTCACCGCCTACCGCGACGGGACGACCTGTGGCGTATTCGTCGGCGGCAGGCAGGAAGCAAAAGCCAAGGTGAAGGACATGCTCCTGGCCGATCGCGACGCCCTGGCCCAGGAGCTGCCCGACGGCGCCCAGATCGTTGACACCGGCTCGGAGCTGAAAATCACCAGCGTTCAGTCGGCCTCCAACTTCCCCGACGACGACGCCCGGCGCGCCTGGCTGAGCGGCGCGCTCAACCGCTACGCCAACGCGCTCAGGTCCAGGCTTGGCCGCTGAGAGAGCGGGCGAGCGCCACCATCGCCCAGGTGTAGAGGCCGCAGTAGGCGGCAAGTTCGGATGCGATCTGCGCCTTGCGCGCGGGCGGGCAGTCCGGCGCGATCGCCTCCAAGTAGGCGACCTGCGCGGCCTCGCCGTCCTGCACGGCCAAGTCGCTGTAGGACAGCGCGGGAATCCGCGCCGGAAGCAACGCCTTGATCGACCAGGAGCCGCGCATCTGCGGATGGTAGTAGTGGGCCCGGACCAACGGCAGCAGATCGACGACGCGCTCTGTGAGCGCCATCAGCGGTGCCGCGAGCCGCGGCACGCGCCGGGCGAGACCGAGGATGCAGGCCCGCTCGAACCCCGCGTTATAGGCGACGATCGGTCCGCAATCGCCGAGCGCCGCGACGAGCGCTTGGGCGCAGCCCTCGGAGGGATCGTCGCCGCCGAGGTCGAGGAAGCTCGAGCTCGAGAGCTCTCCCGTCTGCAGCTCCACGTGACAGGAGAATTGGAACGGGATCGCTTGGTACGGACGCGTGCCCAACCAGCGTGGGATCGCAAAGCTGATGGTCTCGAAGCCCAGGTAACACCGAGGCCAGCTCCAAGCGGCGAGCGCCGCGGCTATCCGCGCCCCCGTGAGGGGGCGACGCTCGCGCTCGCGCTGGGCCCGCTCGAATTCGCGGTTTCGATCCTCGCCCCCGTGAGGGGGCGACCCCCCCACTGGGCTCGACGGATGGTTTAGTCTAGTCTAGGTGGGGGTGATTACGCACTCACCCAGCGACACAAGCACAAATGGCGCCGCCGGAACCTCGGGAAGCGCACGCGCGCGTCAGGCCCGCGTGTCAGGCCAGAGTGAACGCCTCAATCGGCTGCTCGATGCCCTTGAGCGCAAGGGCCCCCACGAAGGCGGCGGGGGGATCGCCGGCCGCCTCAAGAGTCGCGCGGCTGAAGAGAACGCGACTGTCACGATCCTTGGAGGCGGCCTCCAAGCGGGCGGCCTCCACCATAACGGCGCCATAGGCGGTGTAGTTGAAGCGCCGCTCGCCGCCGAAGTTGCCAACCAGACCGACCCCGGAGCTGATGCCGATGCGGGTGCGCCCGAACACCTCGGCGTGCGCCTGGCGATAGCCCTCGGCGAAGGCGTCCATCTCGCGGGCGCAGGCGAGCGCCCTCTGGGCGTGGTCGGGCTGTTTAAGGGGGGCACCGAAGAAGGCGATCATACCGTCGCCGGTCATCTTGTCGATCGTCGCCTCGTGCTTCCAGAGGATCTCAATCAGGCCGTCGAAGTAGTCATTCATCAGTTCGGAGAAGGTGGCGAGGGGCGTCGTGCGGACCACGCCCGAGAAGCCCTCGAGGTCCGTCACCAGGACCGTGATCTCCCGCTCCTCGGCGCTGAGCGTCAGTCCGCCGTCGCCCTCGGCGATCCGGTCGATGACCTGGGGCGCGAGATAGCGGGCCAGGGTGGAGGCGTAGAAGGCGCTCTCCTCGCGCAGGTGCCTGGCCACAACCCGGCCCATGAAGATGAGGGCGGAGACGAAGCTCGCCGAGGGGGCGGTGACCGGCAGCATCCAGCCCGCGAAGGCGGCGCCGAGGGTGGCCGCGCCGGAGACCACCAGGGCCACGGCCACCACCGCCAGGGCCCGCCACCAGCGCTGGGCGCTGCGGCCCAAGGCCGCGCCGCCGGCGGCGGCCAGCAGGGTGATCAGGCCGGCTAGGGGCAGCGAGGCCCTGCGCAGCCGGTCGCCCTGCAGCATCTGGGCGACGGCCGCGGCATGCACCTCGACCCCCGGCGTGCCGTCGCGGTGCCCCGGCAGGAAGCGCAGCGGCGTCATGTGCATGTCCTCGCGCAGCACGTCGGCGTCTGTATGCGCCGAGCGGGTCACCCGGCCGATGAGGATAGCCTTGCCGCGGAAGAACGCCGCCGGAAGGACCCTGACGTCGGCGGCTGAGAAGGTTGGCCCGGGCGCGCCGCGGTCGACGCCTTCGAGCGCGGGGGCGGGACTGCGGTAGCGCAGGGCGAGGATCCCAGGCGCTGGGCGCGCGCCCAGCGCTTCGGCGACGGCGGCGGCGAGCGCCGGGCGGCCGCCGGGCTGTGGGTCGTAGCCGCGCAGCACCCCGTCGTAGTCGTCGCTCACCAGGGCACGCGCGTCGGCGTAGCGCACGCCGGGCGCCAGTGCGTAGTCGATCCCCGGCCGCCGGGTGGGCGCCGCCACGGCGATGACCGGCGTGGTGACGCCGTGCAAGGTCTGGGCGAAGGCCTGAACCTCGGCAGGGTCGCGCCAGGTGTCGAGCAGGACGTCGAGCGCCACAACGCGCGCCCCGCGCTGCGACAAGTCGGCGACCAGACGGCCCAGCCAAGGCTTGTCGATCGGCGAGAGGCAGTGGCAGGGCGACGCTGCGCGCATCTCGTCCAGAGAATCGTCGTCGAGCTTGACGATGACGATCGGCGCGGCGGAAGGCGGCGCGGTCAGGGCGATGCGCAGGTCGTATGCCAGGTTGTCGACATAGCGCCCAGGCGTGGTGCGCGCCGCCGCGAGGCCGATAGCGGCCGCGGCGAGCACGACCAGGGCGAAACCCGCCGCCATCGGCGTGGCCGGCCGGACAGGTCCGCCCGCGCCCGCCACGCCGCCGTCGGCCCGGCGGCCGAGCCAGCTTCTGAGGCGCCCGAAATTGTTTTCGCTCGGCTCTGCTCTCACAAGGCGCCCGTTCTGTGATATGCTACAGCTCTTGCGGGTCTCGCGGGCGACGGCCTGCGGTTGGGGTGGGGACGAAGATGCGTGGTCTGCTGCTGGGGCTCGCCGCCTCTCTGGCCTTCGCGAGCATGGCGTCGGCCGAGGAACTGATCGTCGTCAAGTCGACCGACGCGGCCATTAAGCGCGGCCAGGCCTTCTCCAGCGGGGCGCACCTTGAGCTGCCGGCCGGGCGCTCGGTCACCCTCATCCGCGCCTCCGGCGAGGTGGTAGTGCTGAACGGCCGCCCGCACGGGGTGGTGGTGCCGGGCGCGGCCGCCGGCGGCGGCGGCGATCAGGACAGCTGGCGCCTGGCCGCCCTCAAAGCCTTGGTCGCGCCGCCGGGCGCGCATCGCGACTTCGGGGCCACCCGCGGCTTCTGCCCGGATCCCCAGGATATGCTGACTCTGAGCATCATCGTTCGCGCCGACCAGGCCGGCTGCACGGCCGGAGCCCAGCAGGCGTTCGACAACTATCTTAACCGGCAAGGCCAACCCGCCCCATCGGTCCGGTGACGGCCACCCGCGCCCAAGGCCTTCCGCGCCTCAGCCCGGCACGTCGCGCGCGATGCGCAAGCCGACGTCCTCGCGCTGGTCGTCGGGCTTGATGTGGAAGCGGTTCGCCGCGCGCAGCTCGCGCGCCGAGCTGCGGAAGGAGCCGCCGCGCAGCACGGCCTCGGAGCAGGTGGCCGCCTGGCCCACCGGGCAGGCCCACGTCCATTCCCAGACATTGCCGAGCACGTCGAACAAGCCGAAGGCGTTAGGCGGGAACGAGCCCGTGGCTGTCGCCGCGCCGATGTATTCGGCCTTCGGGCCGCCGTTGTAGCTGGTCGAATAGTCGTAGTTGGCCAGCGACGGGTCGATCTTGTCGCCGAAATAGAAGGGCGTGGTGGCGCCCGCGCGCGCCGCATATTCCCACTCGGCCTCGGTGGCGAGGCGGTAGGTGACGCCGCTGCGTCGCGACAGCCAAGCCAGGTAATCCTTGGCGTCGGCCAGCGTGACCCCCTCGACCGGGGTCTTGGTGCTCTGCCAGGCGTTGCGCTGCGACAGCTTGCGGCAGGCGTTGGCCCGCTCGCAGGCGAGCCACTCGGCCCGGGTCACCTCGTACTCGCCGATGGCGAAGGCGTGCGGAATTTCCATAGGCACAGCCGGCGATTCGTCGCCGTCACGGCCCGCCTCGCTGGGCGGCGATCCGTAGGGGAACGAGCCCGGCTTGACGACGCGCATCCAGGGGCAACTGGCGCAGTCGAAGAAGTGGGAGGAGTCGGAATCGGCCGGACAACTGCCGAAGCACGGCGGCTGGCCATAGATGCCAACTTCATAGGTGGGCAGCTGCAGAGCTCCGGTGGCGCGCGACTCGGCGGCCATCCGCTCCCCCACCCGTTTGAAGAGGGTGAGCAGGTCGTGCTTCCCACGGGCGATCTCCTCGGCCAGGATCTTGGAGAACAGATCAGTGTCGTAGGCCGCGCGGTCGGGGCTGGTGGAGAAGGCGACGAAATAGTCCGCGGTGTCTGGCGTCTCGGCGCTGAAGTCGCGCGCGGCGCCGCGTGAGAGCAGGCCGAGCCCGCCGCTGTCATTGTCCTCGCCCCACCCGGCGCCTTCGTTCATCTTCACCGAGCGGGTGCCGCTGACGATGGTGACCGGCGGCACGTTGCGGCAGGCGTCGATCACCAGCACGACCGTTCGGCCCTTGTGCGACCGCAACAGCTGCAGAAGGTCGGCCAGCGGCACGCCTATGGCGTCGGCGTCGATCTCCGGGCCGCGGATCTGGGTGTCGACCGGGAGCAGATAGACATCGCCGCGACGTTCCCGCGCCATGCCGTGGCCGGCGAAGTAGAGGATGCCGACCGCGCCTTCGGGCGCCGCGGCGAGCTTGGCGTCAAAATCCCTGACCGCGGAGACCAGATTTCGTCCCGTGAGGTCCGTCGAGGGCTGGACCGGCTCTCCCTGCGGCGTGACGTAACCCGCCTTGCGCAAGGCGTCGGCGACCTCCTGGGCGTCGATGCTCGCCAGCGGCAGCTGTTCGAGCCCCGATCCGTAGTTGGTATTGCCGATGACCAACGCCAGCTTGTTCGGGGGCGCCGCCGCGGCGTGGGTGAAGCCGCAGACCAGGAGAAGCGTCATGGCCTGAGCCAGGACGCTTCTCACACCTCTCACAGCGGCGAGCAACCGATGCATGGTGCGACCTTAGCTGCCTTTCGCAGGCTCCACCATGCCCTCAGAACACGTAGCCGAAGACGAGGCCGCCGGAGGTGTAGTCGTGCCCGAAGGCGACTGAGACGCCGATGCGCAGGACCTCGGCGCGCTGGCGCACGGCCACCTGGCGCGAGCCCAGGCCGTAGCTGAGGCTGACCTCGTGGTAGTGGTCGAGGAAGGCCTTGTCACCGGTCAGGTTGGTGTAGGTGTAGCTGGCCCGAAGCGTCCCCAGCCGCCCGAACATCCGCTCCCCGATCGGCAGTTGGTAGGCGACGCCGTTGCGGAACGCGGTGTTGGCGATGCGCGGGGTCGAATAGCCCTTGGTATGGATCACGAAGGTCGAGGAATAGGTCACCGCATTGCCGATGACGATGTGGCCGCGGCCCACCGGGGCGATCTTGTAGCGGCTGGAGAAACCCAGGGCGTACACCGCCCCGGAGTTGAGCAGGTCCTTGGAGCCATAGAAGGCCCCTACCGCCGCCGACGGTTCCACCACCCAGCGATTCTGGAGCAGCGGCATCTCGTAGGAGGCCCGCAGCGCCCCGGTGACCACCACGTCGCCGTCGCGGTTGTAGTCGATCACCGTGATCGGCGCGCTGAACTTCAGCCGCGCCTGGCTGCCCTCCTGCAGCCGCAGCCCGTATTCGGCCACCGCATCGACGTAGTTGCCGGCGCTGGAGCCCGCCGACAGCCGCCCGACCCGGCCGCCGACCATCCAGCCCGAGGGCGCAAGCTCCCGCACCCCGCCGCGCCCAGCGCCCTCCTTTGAGGTCTCGCCCAGCGAGGCCGAAGGCATGTCCAGGTCCAGGTCGCTGCGGGTCAGCTGCCCCTGCAGCGAGTTGGGGTTGCCCAACAAGGGGTCGCTGCCGTCCTGCACCGCCAGGTCTCGGGCGGCCTGCTGGGCCAGCTTTTTGAAGTCGATGTTCTGCTTGGCGTCGGCGGCGAACTGATTGGCGGCGTCGCTGCGATCGGTCGCGTTCTTCGAGGTGAAGCTGTAGTTGATCGAGGGAATGGAGAAGGTAATGTCCGGGCTGTTGGGTGCCGCCGTCACCTGAGCGGTCAAACCCAGCACCCGCAGCTTGGCGTTGAGACCGTCGCAAGCCCCGCTCACCGCGCCCGCCGAGCGCAGGCAGTGATCGCCGTAGCTCAGGCCGAATGTGGACAGCCGCGCGCTGTGGTTGGCCACCGCAAAGGCGACCAGCTCGCCCAGGCTGTCGACGCCGAAGCTGCGGGTGGTAACGGTCCCATCCGAGTGCTTTAGCTCCACCATCGCCGCCAGCAGCTTCGAACCCGTCGGCAGCGAGCCCTCCGCGAGGGTGAAGCCGGCCGGCTTGTTCAACAGCGCCCGCTCCAGCGCCGGAGCGTTCCCACTCGCAAAAAAGTTGTCCGAAATCCGCGAGAGGGAATCCCTGCGGGTGATCACCGACAGGTCGTCGCCGGTGAAGGTGTAGCCCAGAGATGGGATCGAGAGCGTGACGAAGGATTTGTTTTCCGGGGCGGTCAGCTCAAAGCCCACCCCGTTCATCGCCAGCTTCAGATCCACCGCGTCGCAAGGCCCGGCAGTGATCCCCACGTCGACGCCGAAGCTCAAGTTTGCCTGTCCGTATCGTCCGCAGCGGTCCACGTAAGGTGGCGTGCTGAAGTGGAAGGGCGTGCCCGAGGTGTCGCTGCCGTTACGCAGAATCGACGTCAGGTCGTTTAGCGTCCCGACATGAAACTTCTCATGGTAGAATGCCGCACCCTCGCCTGGTTCAGGACTGAGGTCGAAAAATGAAAAGGTGCCGCTCGGCGGCAAACCGTTGACCCCCGGCGAATAGAGGGGGACGTCATTTGCCAAGTTCGGACTCTGCGCAGAGGTGATGGTTACGGGGCCGCCGGTCGGATTGAAGGGGCCGCTGGCCCCACTAAAGGTTGTCGTAACCGGCGCGCCTTGAACGACCTGTAGCATGCCTGGTGTGGAAGCGGTGCGTTGCACCGTCACGTCCACGTCCAACTGCTGCGAATGAGCCACGCTCGCGAATGCGCATGAGGCCATCGGGCCAGCGAGGCCCCAAATCACAATCCTTTTCAAGCTGTCCCCCAAGTGCCCAAAACGCTCAGCCCGGTTGGGCTCGAGCCCCATGAATGGCGATTACGTGCCGACGCGCCGCGTGGATGCGTGGTGCCACCCCACGATCCCCTAGAACACGTACCCAAAGACGATGCCGCCGGCGGTGTAGTCGTGTCCGAAGGCAAAGGTGGCACCGATGCGAATGACTTCGGCGCGCTGGCGCACGGCGACCTCGCGCGAGCCCAGGCCGTAGCTCAGCGCGACCTCGAGCGGTCGAGGAAGGCCCGGGCCCCGGTGATGTTGGTGAGCGTGTAGCTGGCCCTGAGCGTCCCCAGCCGGCTGAACATCCGCTCGCCGACCGGCAGCTGGTAGGCGACCCCGTTGCGGAAGGCGGTGTTGGCGATGTGCGGCGTGGAGAAGCTCTTGGTGTGGATCACGAAGGTCGAGGAGTAGGTCACCGCGTTGCCGATGACGATGTGGCCGCGGCCCACCGGGGCGATCTTGAAGCGGCTGGAGAAGCCCACCGAATAGAGGGCGCCGGAGTTGAGCAGATCCTTCGAACCGTAGAAGGCCCCCCACCGCCGCCGAGGGCTCGACCACCCAGCGGTTGCGGATGAGCGGCTGCTCGTAGGCCAGGCGCACGGCCCCGGTCACCACCGTGCCGCCGTCGTGGCTGTAGTCGATCACGGTGAGCGGCGCGCTGACCTTGAGCCGGGCCTGGCTGCCCTCCTGCAGGTGGAAGCCGTACTCGGCCACCGCGTCGATATCGTATCCGGCGCTCGGCCCGGCGTTGAGCCGCCCGGCGCGGCGGCCGATCACCCAGCCGGAGGGCGACAGGTCGCGGCCGGTGCGCCCACCCCCCTCCTTGCGGGTCTCGCCCAGCGCCGGCGAGGGCGTGTCCAGGTCGAGGTTGGCGCGGGTGAGCTGGCCCTCCAGCAAGTTGGGGTTGCCGAGCAGCGCGTCGGCGCCGTTGGCGACCGCCAGGTCGCGGGCGGCTTCCTGGGCGAGCTTCTTGAAATCGATGTTCTGCTTGGCGTCGCGGGTGAACTGGCTGGCGGCGTCGCTGCGGCTGGCCGCGTTGGACGACGTGAAGCTGTAGTTGATCGACGGGATCGAGAAGGTGACGTCGGGGCTGTTAGGCGCGGCGGTGGCCTTGGCGGTCAGGCTGAGGACCTTCAGCGTGGCGTCCACGCCGTCGCAGGCGCCGCTGACCGCCCCGGCGGCGCGCAGACAGCCGTCGTTGTAGCTGAGCCCAAAGCTGGACAGCGTGGCGTCGTGGTTGGCCACCGCATAGGCGACCAGCTCGCCCAGGCTGTCGACGCCGAAGGTCTTGGTGACCGCTGTTCCGCCGGGATGGCTGATCTCGATGGTCGCCGCCAGCGGCTTGGAGCCGGTCGGCAGCGAGCCCACCGGCAGGGTGAAGCCCTCCGGCTTGCCCAGCAGCGCCCGAACCAGCGCCGGCGCCTTGCCGCTCGCAAAGAAGTAGTCCGAGATCTGCGAGAGAGAGGTCTGGGACTTTAACCCCGGTGTCTGCTGCTGAGCGCCTTGGAAAATGTATTTAGTTCGATATCTCGCCACTGACCTCGTAAAATCATATCCTATTTGCGATATGTTTACTGAAATTTTCACACTATGTTGAGGCAAAAAAAAATCAAATTCAACTCCATTCATCCTGATTGTGACATTTATAGCATCGCATGACCCGAATGTCAGCGACCTGTCGGCCCCAATATTTCGGAGGAAACTTATGGGGCTATAACAATCTTCTTGATATGGAGGTTCTATGTATTTAAAATTGACGCCGTTAGCATCTCGACCGCTCCTCAATACGGAAGTCAGATCATCTATAGTCTCTAACTGTAATATCTCATGATAGAAAACTGCGCTTTGCGCTGGGTACAGGTGAGCGCCAAGTATGGTTAGATCTGGAGCGACGTCAGCACCAGACGGCTCGAAAAATGCGGACGCGCCGGGCGTGGAAGGGAACTGAATACCGTACAGATCGTATTTCGCGCCAGGCTCAAAACCGACCGTGTCGGGACCGGCCGTGATCGTGACCGGACGACCGGCCGGAGTCGCGACGCGGGAGATCGTAAGGTCAACATCCAGCAACTGCGCATGTGCCGCGCCTGCGAGCGCGCACGAGCCGGCCGA
>CBJNAS010000052.1:0-14499 GCA_966434565.1 uncultured Phenylobacterium sp. | reverse complement strand
TCGAGCGCCGCGTCGTACGGCTCGTCCACCCAGAAGGCGACGTCGAACCGACCGCGCAACAGATCGGCCTTGCTGTCCGAGAGGTTCAGGTAAATCCGGACTTCCGAGTATGTCTTGAGGAACTCCGGGATCACGTCGGTGACGCGGAACAGGGAGGAGACGACCGGGGCGTTGATCTTCAGTTCGCCTCTCGGCTTGGAGGTCATTCCCGCGAGGACCTGGTTGGCCTCGTTGACTTCATCGACGATGCGCGCGCAGCGGTCGTAGATCTGGCGGCCCGCCGGCGTGAGCGCGATCGTGCGGGTCGTCCGGTCCAGAAGCTTGAGGCCGACGCTGTTCTCTAGCCGCGCCAACTGGCGGCTGACCGCCGCCTTGGAAAGACCCATGGCTTCCGCCGCGGCGGAGAAACTGCCGGTATCGACCACCGCGGCGAACGACATCATGGCGACCGCGTTGTCGACGTCCAATTTTTGATCCATGGGCGCAACTTCGGTGATTTTTGCAAAAAGTCAACGATCGCCCCTCCGGCGCACAAGCTTGGCGGCCTGCGTCGGCGGCATCGGGCAGAGTCAGAGATCCAGGGCGCTCAGTTCCTCCCGGGCGACTTCGACCAAACGCCTTTCGTGAAAGGGGTTCGACAGAAAGGGCACGCTGGGCAGGCGGCTGCGGTCCCTGTCGTGTGGCGAGACCAGGATCGCCCGCGTCTCGGGGTGGCGATCCCGTGTGCTCAGCACAAGATCGACGCCGTCGAGTTCGCCCGACAGACGTACCTCGGTGCAGAGCAGTCGAATCCCTGGACGGCGCTGCAGCAAGGCCAGCGCGGTCGCGGCGCCCTTCGCCTCGAACACTTCGAACCCGGCGTTACGCAAGATGTCGGCGGTGTTGAGTCTCACCAGGAGGTCGTCGGCGACGACGAGAATGGCGGGTCGCTCCATGGTCTGTCTCTCGATGGCAGGCTGGCGTCCGCCGCTTTGGCGAGCGGCGGCGGCTTCAATCGAACAGCGGAACGAGTTCGGTCGGGTCGGCCTTGCCCTGGTTGCGGCCAAGTTCGGCGCGAGAGGCGCCGTCCTTCGTCGGGATCAATTGCGCGAACACCTCGACCATGTGGCCGTCGAGATCGAGGAAGTAGATTCCGATCGAGACGCCATGGTCGAGGATCTCCTGGATCCGCACCTTCTTCTCCAGCAGGCGGCCGTAGACGCGGCGCAGCGACTCGAGGTCGCCGCCGCCCTCCAGCTCCAACCCGAAGTGCTCGAATTCCAGCCCGTGCGACACCGGGCCGCCCGGGAAGACAGCCAGGTCGTGATCGTTCTCGCCGAAGCTCAGGAAGACGCCGCCGGCGTAGGGCCCGCCCTCGACGCGCGCGGTGACCGACATGCCCAGCACGTCGCAATACCAGGCCGCCGACGCCTCGGGGTCGCGGACATAGAGGACCAGGTGCGCAAGGCGCTTGATCTTAGGCATGGCCATGGTCATTCCCTCCGCCGTTGGCTGGGATCGCCGGAATCCAGGTCAGGTCGGTGATCTCGCTGAACTCGCGCCATTCCTTGCGCCAGCTGATTCCGCCGTCGGTGCTGCGGAACAGGTCGCCGAACTTTGAGCCGGCCAGCACCAGGTCAGGATCCGCCGGATTGACGCCGAACGCCCAGAAGCAGGAGTTGGGCTGCACCGGAAGCGGAGCCTTGTCCCAGCTCTCGCCGCCGTCGCGCGAGCGCAGGAACATCGCCGTCGTCCCAGGCGTGCCATCGCCGATCCCCAGGAACAGCTCGAGGTCGCTCCCGGGCTTCCGCACCAGGACCCGCGAGTAATAGATGCCCCAGGTCTCCTTCACGTCTCTTCGGGTCCAGGTCTCGCCGCCGTCGCGCGAGAGATAGATTCCGTTGACCGAAAGCGCCACGATCCGCCTTGGCGAACCGGGCAGCACGACGACACTGTGGATGTCGGAGTTGCCGCGATAATCGGCGGGCCAGGCGGTGTCGATCCGCTCCCATTCGTCGCCGCCGTTGCGGGAGTGGAACAGTCCGCCCTCCTCGACCCCGGCCCAGACGTCGCGCGGATCCTCAGGATCGACCGCCAGCGCCAGCATGCGCGGCCGGCTCACGCCCGCGCACTTCGGCGGCATCAGCAGGGGCGTCTGCTCCCAGGTGCGCCCGCCGTCCAGGGAGCGGAAGAACGCCGCCCGCGCCGGCGAACCTGTGCCGGCGTACATCACCCGCGGATCGCTCGGCGCGGAGACCAGCTTCCAGACGGCGAAGTCGTTGAGCGCGCTGTCGATGCGCCGCCAGTTCACCCCGCAGTCCTCGCTGTAGAAGAGGCCGCGCTCCGCGCCGGCGAAGACCGCCTGGGGATTGCGCGGATCCGGCAGCAGGCAACGGACGCAATCGTCGTACTCCAGCTCCTGGTCGATCGTCAGGCGGCGCCAGGTTTCGCCATTGTTGTGGCTCCGGATGACGGCCTGGCCATCGGTGGAGACCAGCAGTGTTCTTTGCGGTTCCATTCGCACTCCATGCTTGTCGAAAATCGAGCCGGGCCTGCGGTCGCCGAACTGCGGCGTCCCAGGCGCGCCGCGCTCAGGACAGATTGACCCACACGCTCTTGATCTCGCTGTAGAGCTCCATGGCTTGGCGGCCGTGTTCGCGCCCCCAGCCGGACTGCTTGAAGCCGCCGAACGGCGTGGCGGGATCGACCAGGTTGAAGCAGTTGATCCAGACCGTCCCGGCCTTGAGCGCGCCGGCCATGCGGTGGGCGTTCTTGACGTCGGAGGTCCAAACCCCGGCCGAGAGGCCGTAATCGGAATCATTGGCCTGCCGGACAAGGTCCTCGGGATCGCGCCACCGCAGCGCACTGAGCACGGGGCCGAAGATCTCCTCGCGCACGATGCGCATCTGCGGGCCGGCGCCAGCGAAGATCGTCGGCTCGAAGAAATAGCCGCGGTCGAGCGCGGGCGGGCGGCGGCCGCCGGTCACCAGCTGCGCGCCCTCGCGCGCACCGATGTCGACATAGTCGCTGACGCGGTCCCACTGCTCTTGCGAGACCAGCGGGCCGAAGTTGGTCTCTGGGTCGAGGCCGTCGCCGATCTTCAGCCTGGCCGCGCGCTGGGCGATCGCTTCGAGCAGCGCTTCGTAGCAGTCGGCGTGGGCATAGAGCCGTGAACCCGCGGTGCAGGTCTGCCCCTGGTTGAAGAAGATGCCCTGGGCGATGGCGTCGGCCGCGGCTTCAAGGTCGGCGTCGGGAAAGACGATCTGGGGCGACTTGCCGCCCAGTTCGAGCGAGACTTTCTTAAGGTTGCCCGCCGAGCCCCGCACGATCGACTTGCCAACCTCCGTTGAGCCGGTGAAGGCGACCTTGTCGACGCCGGCGTGTTCGACGAGCGCCGCGCCGGCGTCGCCGAAGCCTGGAACCACGTTGATCACGCCCGGCGGGAAGCCCGCTTCCAGCGCCAGCTCGCCCAGCCGCAGCGCCGTCAGCGGGGTCTGCTCGGCCGGCTTCAGCACGACGGCGCATCCGGCCGCCACCGCCGGCGCCACCTTCCAGGCCGCCATCGAGAGGGGGTAGTTCCAGGGAACGATGAGCCCGGCCACCCCCACCGGCTCGCGGGTCGTGTAGTTGAGAACCTCGGCGCCGCTCCGCGGCGAAACCGGCAAGGTTTCGCCGCCGAACTTGGTGGGCCAGCCGGCGAAATAGCGGAAGGTCTTGATCGAGCCCTCGACCTCCACCGCACGCGTGAAGCTGGCGGGCTTGCCGTTGTCGAGGCATTCAAGCACCGCAAGTTCATGAGCGTCGCGCTCGATCAAGTCGGCCAGCCGGTAAAGGAGCCGCGAGCGGTCGTTGGCGTTCATCTTGCGCCAGGCGGGACTCTCGAACGCCGCCCGCGCGCTCGCCACCGCCAGATCGATGTCCGCCGCGCCGCCGCGTGCGATCTCGGCCAAGGGTTCTCCCGTGGCGGGATTGGTGGTGACGAACGTCTCGCCCGACCGCGCCTCCAGGCGCTCGGATCCGATCAGGAGCCGCTGCGGCGATCGCCGGAGCGCAGCCTTCAGGCGAACGGCGGTCTCAAGGGCGGTTTCCGTCATCATGCGCTCCTGCCTGTTCCGCGGCGCCCCCGCGGTCTAGCCCATATATAGCCATCTCTTTTTGGAAACAATGCGCGCTCGTAAGTTATGTCGTTGCCTTTTAGCGACAATGGCCATAGGCCTCTGCACGGAAGTGACGGGCCGGAGGACGCATTGAACGCGATGGAGCTATCTGAGCTGGCCGACCGCCTGAGCGGCGCGCGGGCGGCCGGTCGCCCGATCGAGCGGCTGGAACGCGAGTTCCGCCCAGCCAGTCTCGAGGAGGGCTACGCCGTCCAGGCCGCCGTCCGATACCGGGCCAAGGCTGAGGTCGCCGGCTATAAGGTCGGGTTGACCAGCGCCGCGGCGCAGGCGGCGTTCAGCGCGGAGTCGCCCGTGGCCGGGACCCTGGCCGCCCGGGACGTGATCTGGTCGCCGGCGAGGGTCGAGGCCGATGGGCTCCCCCAATTCGCTGAGGCCGAAGTGGTCTTCGTCATCGGCCATGCGCTCCCGCCGGACGGGGCGCCCTATTCCGAGGCCGATATCCGGGACAGCCTGGCCAGCGTCCACGTCGGGATAGAGCTCTGCAGCACGCGCTACGCCTGGGACGAAGTGAGCCTGGCCGAACTCGTCGCCGACAACTCCAACGCCTCGCGGATCGTCGTCGGATCGGAGCTGCAGAACGGGCGGGAGCTCGATTTCTCCGGTCTGCCCGTCGTTCTGCGCCGCAAGGGCCATGAGGACGTCGAAGGATCCACGAGCGCGGTGCTGGGCGATCCAATCCGAGCGGTCACCTGGCTCGCCAACTGGCTGGCCAACCGAGGCGAAGGCCTCAAGCCGGGCGACGTCGTGGCGAGCGGGAGCTGTACAGGCGTCACCGCCCTGGGCGATGCGGAAGAGCTCGTTGCGGTTTTCGGGCCGCTCGGCCGGGCGCACGTGATCATCACGCCTGCAGGCGACACAGGAGAACCGACATGACCATGGATCTGGGAATCGCCGGCAAGGTCGCCATCGTGACCGGCGGCAGCGTCGGCATCGGCGCCGAAACCGCGCGCAGGTTCGCCCGCGAGGGCGTCAGGGTGGTGGTGGCCGCGCGCACCCGCGAGGCGCTCGAAAAGGCCGCCGCCGACATCGGGGCGGAGACCGGTGGCGAGGTTGCGGCGGTCCAGGTCGACACGGGCGACAACGACTCTGCCCGCCATTTGGTGGCCGAGACGGTCCGGCTGTTCGGCGGGGTGGACATCCTGGTCAATTGCGCGGCGGCGCCGGGCGGGCTGGTGCGCAATTCGCTGGACCAGGCGGACGAGGACAATCTGCTGCTCGACCTGAACATCAAGCTGGTCGGCTATTTCCGCATGTGCAAGGCCTGCGCGCCCTACATGCGCAAGGCGGGTTGGGGCCGGATCGTCAACGTCGGCGGATTGACGGCGCGATCCACCGAAGCGCTCAGCGGCATGCGCAACACCGCCCTGGTGCACCTGACCAAGACCCTGTCCGACCAACTCGGCCCCGACGGGATCACCGTCAACATCGTCCATCCCGGCGTGACGCGGACGGAGCACGTCGAGGCTTGGTTCGCCGACATGGCGCGCGAGGAAGGCATCTCCTACGAGGCCTTCGTCAAACGTGAAGCCGCCGACCCGGCGGCGATCCGGCGCATGCTCGAGCCGGCCGAGGTGGCCGACGTGATCGCCTTCCTGGCCTCGCGGCTGGCGAGCGGCGTCACCGGCGAGTCCATTGCGGTGGACGGCGGTCTCTCGCGCGCCGTTTTCCTCTGAAGCGATGGAGCAGCTCAAGCGCCAGGCCTGCCTCGTCGGTGGCGAGTGGGTGACGGGCGAGCGCTGGATCGAGGTCGACGACCCCGCCAGCGGCCAAATCATCGGCCGGGTCCCCGATCTGGGCGCGACGGCCGCGCACGCCGCGATCGAGGCCGCGCGCCAGGCGCAGCCGGGTTGGGCCGCGCTCCCGGCGCAGGGTCGCGCGCGCGTGCTGCGCCGCTTGACCGCCATGATCATCGAGCACGGCGAGGATCTCGCAGCCTTGCTGACGGCCGAGCAGGGCAAGCCCTTGTCCGAGGCTCGGCGCGAGATCGCCTCCACGGCAGCCTTCTTCGAATGGTTCGCCGAGGAGGGCCGGCGAGCCTACGGCGACGTCATACCTTCGCCAGCCGCCGACCGACGGATCTTCGTCCTGAAGCAGCCGATAGGCGTGGTCGCCGCGATCACCCCCTGGAACTTCCCCGCCAGCATGCCGGCCCGGAAGCTGGCCCCCGCGCTGGCGGCGGGCTGCGCGGTCGTGCTCAAGCCCGCGGAGCAGACTCCGTTCAGCGCGCTGGCGCTCGCGGCCTTGGCGGAAGGCGCGGGATTGCCGTCGGGGCTGCTCAACGTCATCACCGGGGATCCCGCGATCATCGGGCATGAGCTCACCACCCATCCGGCGGTCGCCAAGGTGAGCTTCACCGGCTCGACGGCCACCGGAGCCAAGGTCTCCGCCCAGGCGGCGCCGCACATCAAGAAGCTGGGCCTGGAGCTCGGAGGCAACGCTCCCTTCATCGTCTTCGATGACGCGGACCTGGACGCGGCGGTGGCCGGTGCGATCGAGTCGAAGTTCCGCAATGCGGGGCAGACCTGCGTCTGCGCAAATCGCTTCTACGTCCAGGCGCCGCTCTATGAGGCGTTCCTTCAGCGCCTGGCGGACGCAGCCGCGGCCCTTCGGGTCGGAGGCGGCGCGTCGCCCGAGACCGACATCGGGCCCCTGATCGACGAGCGCGCAGTGGCCAAGGTCGAGCGCCTGATCCACGACGCCCTCAGGCGTGGGGCGAGCCTCGTGGTCGGCGGCGCCCGGCATCCGCTGGGTCCGCGCTTCTTCCAGCCGACGGTCCTGCGTGATGTCTCCCAGGACATGCACGTCGTGCGCGAGGAGGTCTTCGGGCCGGTCGCCCCGGTCATTCCGTTCGGGTCCGATGCGGAGTTGCTGGCCCTGGCGAACGACTCCGCGGCGGGTCTCGCCGCCTATCTCTACTCGCGCGACCTGACCCGCATCTGGCGGTTCGCCGAGGCGCTGGAGGTCGGCATGGTCGGGGTGAACACGGGCCTGATCTCGACCGAGGTCGCGCCGTTCGGCGGCGTGAAGGCTTCAGGCCTGGGCCGAGAGGGTTCGCGGCACGGCCTCGAGGACCATCTGCAGATCAAATACGTCTGCCTCGGACTCTAGGGTCGACAGCCTCTGCCTGGGGGCGCGCGGGCGCTCGCCATCGAGGGTTCGGCGCGCGCGAGGTGGATTGTTGACGAAAAGCAACTGATCTGTTGAACTGGCATTATTGTTGTTATATTGATCACCCTGCCCGGCGGAGATGCAGCCCGGCCGCCCAGACCCAGAGAGGAGCGCGATGCCCTTCCGACCCGCCAATTTCCACGGCTTGCATATCCGCAAGTGGTACGCCTTCGAGGAAGAGACCCTGGCGCTGGAGACCGGGCCGCTCGCCGATGGCGAGCCGCTCGTGAAGCTCGTCATCGCCGCGACGCTTGAAAATCCCCACGCCGGCGCCTTCGTCGGCTCCTTCGAGGAGGTCATCGCCGCCTCGGCCCATCTCGGCGAGGAATTCGCGCGCCGCTTGCGCGAGCGCCTCGCCGGCCGCCGCGTGCAGAGTTACGGCAAGGCCGCGCTGGTGGGCGCGAACGGCGAGTACGAGCATGGCAACGCGTTCCTCACCACGACCTTCGCCGAACCGGTGCGCGAGGCGGTCGGGGGCGGCCTGTCGTGGGTTCCCTCCTCGGGCAAGCGCGGTGGGCCGGGGACCGAGATCGACATCCCGCTCGCCCACAAGGACGCGCTCTATGTCCGCTCGCACTACGACACCATCTCCGTAACCTTCACGGACTCGCCTGGCCCCGACGAGGTGGTGATCGCGATCGCAGTGGCCACGCGTGGACGCCTGCACGCCCGCCTGGGCGGTCTGAAGCACGAACAGATCGTCGGCCAAGACGGCCTTCGCTAGGCTGGCGGCACGGAATGAGCGCGCCCGAGCCCGACGATGCGCCACCCGCCGCGGCTGACCTGCTGCCGGGGGAACGCGTCTCGTTCCACGAACTCAACGCGCTGCGCCTATGTGTTCGGGAATGGGGCGCGCCGGAAGGCCCCGTGATGGTGCTGCTGCACGGACTGCGGGGCTTCTCCGCAACCTGGCGCGAGGTGGCCCGCGTCATGTCTCCGACCTGGCGCCTGATCGCTCTCGACCAGCGCGGGCGCGGCGAGAGCGACTGGGACCCCAAGGCCGATTATTACACCGCCGCCTATCTTGCGGACCTCGAGGCGCTCGTGGACGCGCTGGGGCTTGGGCGCTTCGTCCTGGTCGGCCACTCCATGGGCGGGACGACGGCCTATGTCTACGCCGCGCGCCATCCCGAGCGGCTGAAGGCCCTCATCATCGAGGATATCGCGCCGGGGTCGTCGACCGGAGGCTCCGGGGCGGAGCGGATCGTCCGCGAGATGGCCGAGCTTCCGAGGAAATTCGAAGGCTGGGCCGCAGCGCGCGAATACTGGCGCCGCGCCCGTCCGGGCCTTGGCCGCGAGGCGCTGGAGCAGAGGCTGTCGGAAAGCCTGCAGCAGGACCAGACCGGACAGGTGGCCTGGCGCTATGACGCCGCCGGCATCAGCCGCACAAGAATGAATCCCGACCCGGCTCGCGTTGTCGATCTCTGGCCGGTGGTCGAGAGCCTGCAGACGCCTACGCTGGTGATCCGCGGCGAACGGTCCGACTTCTGCCCGCAGGCGACCGTCGAGGAGATGATGCGCCGCAACGGGCGGATCACCGCCGTCACCGTTCCCGGCGCCAGCCACTACGTGCACGACGACGCGCCCGACCTCTTCATCCAGCACCTTCGCCGCTTTCTCGAGCGGACGAACGCCCCATCGCCGCAGGACCCGTAACATGCCGCTCGACATCCAGATGGCCGGCCAGATCGACCGCGCCACAATGTTCCACCCCTTCACTTCGGTCGCCGACCTCATGCGCGAAGGACCGACTGTGATCGCCGAAGGTCAGGGCGTGCGCGTGAAGGACATCCACGGTCAGGAATATCTCGACGGGATGGCCGGCCTCTGGTGCGTGAACCTCGGCTACGGGCGCAAGGACGTCATCGAGGCGATCACCGCCCAGAGCACGAAGCTCTCCTACTTCCACCTGTTCAACGGCATGTCGACGGACGTGGCCATCGAATGCGCCGAGGCCCTGCTGAAGCGCGCGCCGGTTCCGATGGCGCGGGTGTTCTTCGGAGCCTCCGGCAGCGACGCCAACGAGACCCAGCTCAAGCTGATCTGGTACTACAACAACCTCCGGGGCCAGCCGAAGAAGAAGAAGATCATCGCGCGCTGGGGCGGCTATCACGGGTCGGGCGTGGCGACCGCCGGTCTGACCGGACTGCCCAGCATGCACGGCCTGTTCGACCTCCCGCAGGGACCTTTCCTGCACGTCTCGAACCCCCATCACTACCGCTACGCCCCGGAAGGCGTCTCCGAGCGCGATTTCTCCCAGGGCCTCGCCCGGGAACTCGAGGCGCTGATCGCCCGGGAAGGCCCCGATACGATCGCCGCCTTCTTCGCGGAGCCGGTGATGGGCGCGGGCGGCTTGGTCCCGCCGCCTGAGGGCTATTTCGAGGCCATCGTCCCGATCCTCCGCGAGCATGACATCCTGCTGGTGATGGACGAGGTGGTCTCGGGCTTCGGCCGGCTGGGAACCTATTGGGGGGCGCAGGCCCTGGGCTTGGAGCCCGACCTCATTACGGCGGCGAAGGGCGTCACCAGTGGCTACTTTCCAATGTCGGCTTGCCTGGTCTCCCCCAAGATCTGGGACGTGATCGAGAAGGGCGCGGCCACCGCGGGCGTGTTCGGCCACGGGTACACCTACTCGGCTCACCCGGTGGGCGCCGCGGCGGCGCTCGCCACCCTCAAGGCCATCGACGAGGAGAAGGTGGTGGACAACGTCGCCGAGCTTTCGCCCTACCTGCACCAGGCGCTGCGACAGGCGGTGGGCGACAACGAAATGGTCGGGGAGATTCGTGGTCGCGGCTTCATGGTGGGCATCGAGCTCGTCGCCGACAGGGCCGCTAAAACGCCCTTCGCGCCGGAGCTACGCACGGGCCGCCGGGTGCTGCAGGCGGCCGCGCAACGCGGGCTGATCACGCGCGCGCTCGGTGACACGCTGGTCTTCGCCCCGCCGCTGGTGTTCACCCGCGAAGACATCGACGAGTTGGCCGACAAGTTCCGAGCGGCCCTCGAAGCCGTCGCCCGGGACCGCCCGCGATGACGGGCTGCCGCAACGGCGCGCAGGCGCTGCTGGCCGCCGCCGAGCGGCTCGGGGCGAGCGTCTGCTTCGCCAATCCCGGGACGACGGAGCTGGTGCTTGTCCGCGCCCTGGAAGCGACCCCGGGGATCCGGCCGGTGCTGGGGCTGTTCGAGGGCGTCTGCACCGGCGCGGCGGACGGCTACGCCCGCGCCTCGGGCCGGCCGGCGCTCACGCTTCTGCACCTCGGCCCAGGATTCGCCAACGGCATCGCCAATCTGCACAACGCACGCCGGGCGCACTCTCCCGTCGTCAACGTCATCGGCGACCACGCCAGCTGGCACCTGCCCTACGACGCGCCGCTCACCTCGGACATCGACTCCCTGGCCCGCCCGGTCTCCGGGGCTGTGATCCGCCTGGCGTCGTCGACCACCGTCGAGGAAGACGTCGCAACAGCCTTTTCACATGCCCTCTCGCCGCCCGGCGCGGTCGTGACCCTGATCGCGCCCACGGACGTGATGGAGGCGCCTGCGCCGCAGGTGGCGGGCGGCGGGTTCTCGGCGGCCGGCCCTCGCCCGATCCCCGACGCAAGGTTCGCCGATTGCGCGCGAGCTTGGCACGCGCCAGGTCTGTTCTTCCTCCTGCTGGGCGCCGGCGCCCTGACGGAGCGCAGCCAGCGAGCGGCCGCCCGCATCGCCGCGGCCGGCAACGCGCGGCTGCTGATGGAAACTTATCCCCCGATCGTCGAGCTGGGCGGCGACCTGCCCCGGCTCGAGCGCCTCGCCTATTTCCCGGACGACGTCCTGCGCCAGCTGGACGGGGCGGCCGTGATCCTTGCCGGCGCCCGTGCGCCGGTCAGTTACTTCGGTTACGAGGGCCAGCCCAGCGAGCTGGTGGACCCCGGCCGGCTGATCACGCTCGCCGCCCCGGACGAGGATTGCGCCGAGGCGCTGGAACGCCTCGCCGACAGCCTTGGCGCAGGCGAGGCGCCGACAGCCCCCGGCACGACGTCGCCCAACCTGCCCCAAAGCGCCAGCTTCTCGCCCGCCGACGTCGTCGAGGCGCTGATCGCGCAGATTCCGCAAGGGGCGATCGTCTCGTTGGAAGGATCGACGCTTGGCGGCCCCTTCCTGCAGCAGGCTTATCGCGCCCGCCGGCACCGGGTGATGACGAACACCGGCGGGGCCATCGGCCAAGGCCTGCCATGCGCCGTCGGCGCGGCCATCGCCTGTCCTGACGCACGCGTCATCGCCCTGCAGTCGGACGGCAGCGCCCAGTACACGGTGCAGGCGCTATGGACCATGGCGCGCGAGCAGTTGTCGATCACGGTGGTCGTTTCGGCAAACCACCGCTACGGCATCCTTCAGACCGAGCTGCGCCGTGGCGGCGCCGACGTCGATGGCCCTGTGCTGGACCGTCTGACACGCCTGGACGCGCCGCGCGTCGACTGGGTCGCCCTTGCCCAGGGCTATGGCGTTCCTGCGGTCCGCGCGAGCGACGCCGACGACTTCAGCGCCGCCTTGCGCCGCGGGCTCGCCACGCCGGGTCCGTTTCTGATCCAAACCGAGCTGACCTGACCCATGAGCCAGCCCCCTCCCCCCTGCGCGGCGCCTTCACACGGAGAGCTTTCATTCGCAGGACTGAGCTCGGCCATGGCGGTGGGGGTCCTTGGCGCCCTCATCATCTGGATGGTTCCCGGCTTCATCGGCCTGCTGCCCGGCCTTGCGCCGCTCACCGATCGCCAGCTCGGTTATGTGGCCTCCTGGGACCTGAACGTGATGGCGCTGGCCATCGGCGCGAGCGCTTTCCTCCTGCACCGCATGAACTGGCGAGTTCTGGTGGCTGCGAGCCTGCTGCTGATCGCGGCAGGCAATGTCGCGACCGGTCTCGCCCATAGCTATGCGGGCCTGGTCGCGGCGCGCGTCGTGGCCGGGGTAGGGGAAGGTGTCGCCATCGGCGTCTCCTTCGCCGCGCTCGGCCGAGCCGCCAATCCGGACCGAGCCTTCGGGATCTATCTGGTCGTGGGGGCGGTCTTCAGCTCCATTCTGCTTTGGGCCCTGCCCGGCCTGCAGCGCCAGTTCGGCTCGGCCGCGCTGTTCTACGGCGTCGCCGCCCTGACCATTCCCCTCGCCGTGACGCTGGTCAGCTTCCCGGACGGCCGCGGCTCGAGCAGCGGCGGCCGGAGCGGCGCGCGGGTCGACCGGCGGCTCGCGACGGCCGGGCTCCTGGGCGTCTTCTTCTACTTCATGGTCCAGGGCGCCATGTGGGGCTATCTGGAGCGGATCGGCCAGGCGCATCACCTGCAGGGCGACCAGATCAGCCGCGCGCTCGCGATCGCCAACTTCGCCGGCATAGGCGGCGCCGCCACGGCAAGCCTGCTGCCCAAGAAATTCGGCCGCGCCCTGCCGCTGCTGATCAGCGGCGCGGTCTCCGCGCTCAGTTTCCAGATGCTCCTTGGCGAGGTCTCCGCCTGGGTGCTGGTCGTCTCGGCGGTCTTGATGATCTTCGCCTGGAATTTTTCGCAGCCCTTGCTGTCCGGCTTGTGCTGCGACGCCGATCCCGAGGGTCGGGTGGTGGCGGCCATGGGCAGCATCCAGACGCTCGGGTTCGGCTTTGGCCCCGCGGCCGCAGCCCTGGTCCTCGTCGGCGCAAACTTCACCCCGGTGATCTGGGGCAGTTGCATCGTCCTGGTGTTGAGCCTGGCCGTCGTCATGGCGGGGCTGCGCGAGCCGTTTGGACCTGACCGCCGGGTCCGCCCCCTGGCGCAGCCATGAGCGGGAACGCCGTCGAGCTGCACGGACGCGGGCCGCTGGTCGCGCTCGTGACCGGCGCGAGCGCCGGGATCGGCTTCGCGATCGCCGGGCGGCTGGCGCGCGACGGACACGCGCTTGCGCTCGCTGCGCGACGGCGCGGGCCGCTCTTGCAGGCGGCGGAAGCTGTTCGTTCGCGAGGCGCTGTCACGAGCTTGCCCGTGGTGTGCGATACGACCGACCAGGCGCAGGTGGACGCGCTGGCCCAGGCTGTGCTCGACACCTGCGGGCGGATCGACGTGCTGGTGAATTGCGCCGCCAACCCCTCCGGCGTCGTCGGCGGGATCGAGCAGGTCGACCCCGAAGCGGTCCTGCGGGACCTCGACACCAAGGTCGTGGGCTATCTCCGCTGCATCAAGGCCGTGGCGCCGGTGATGAAACGGCAAGGCTTCGGGCGGGTCGTCAACATCGGCGGCCTTACCGGCCGCGCGTCCAACACCCTGAGCGGACTACGCAACGTCGCCGTCTCGCACCTCACCAAGACCCTCTCCGACGAGCTCGGGCCGTTCGGCGTGACCGTGAACGCGGTGCATCCCGGGATCGTGCGAACGCCGCATCTGCAGGATCTGTTTGCGGCGGAGGCCCAGCGAGACGGTCGCACCGCCGGTGAGGTTGAAGCCGAGTTCGTCGCCCAGATCCCGCTGCGCCGCGTGCTCGACCCGGGCGATGTCGCCGACGCCGTGGCCTTCCTCATTTCCCCAGCGGCCGCGGCGATCACCGGTGAATCGATGACCGTGGACGGCGGCTATTCACGCGGCGTCTACCTTTAGGCCCGCGCCAATCCGAGCGAAGCCGTGACCAAGACCCCAGCCATGCCGATCGAGAAGTATCCCTTGCCAATGCGCGGCCTGCATTGGCTGAGGGCCCTCGTCATTTTCGGCCAGATCTGGGCCGGCTGGACGATGGTTTCACTGCCTGACAGGGCGCCAGCCAAGTTCAATCTGTTCTATCCGTATCACAAATCGTTCGGCCTTCTGGTGCTGCTCCTGGTGCTGGCGCAGCTGGCTTTTCGCGCGATCTCGACCGTGCCTCCCCTCCCCTCCGGTCTTGCGAGATGGGAAATCAGGCTCTCGAGGCTCGTGCAACGGTCCATCTATGTGCTCGTGGTCCTCGTCCCCCTGGCGGGCTACGCCATGTCGAGCTCGTACACCCAAAGCGACGGGGTCTTCTTTTTCGGCGCCTATGTTCCGGAGCTGCTACCGAAGAATGATCGAGCTTTCGAGGTTTTCCGGATGACACACCGGATCCTTGCCTACACCCTGCTCGCCTTGATCGCCGTCCATGTCCTCGGCGCGCTGAAGCATCGCTTCATCGACCGGGACCGGGCCAATGACGTCTTGCGAACGATGCTCTGACT